>JBFHXQ010000007.1:0-21344 GCA_041598895.1 Woeseiaceae bacterium
AGGCCGGATCGCCCTCAGCGAATACGAAGCGGTTGTACCAAAGAGTCTGAAGTTCGCCGTGATCGGGCCACTAACCGCCCGCGAAATCCGCCTCGTCGAATAGCCGCGATTCGACTGCCGAGCGCAGTGTTTTTTGCGCTCGAGCTGCGCTACGCTCAGGCGATGTCAGGCACACGCCCCCTGCTCAGCTGCGCGAATCTCGGCGTATCGGTACCCGGCCGCTGCCTGGTTTCCGGACTGGATCTGGAAATCGCCCCCGGCGAACTCATTGCCGTACTGGGTCGTAATGGAACGGGCAAAACGCTGACGCTTCTTACGCTCGCAGGTCTTCGCGATGCCGATGCCGGCGACATCGGACTGCTCGGCGAAAACATCCGCCATTGCCGCCGACAGCTGATTGCAAGGCATCTGGCCCTCCTTCCGCAGATTACGGACGACATCTTTCCCGCAACAGTGCTCGACACGGCGCTCATTGGGCGGCACCCGCACATCGATCGGCTCAGCTGGGAGTCATCTGCCGACCGTGAGATCGCGGTCACGGCGTTGCGTCAGATGGGCCTGGAGCTGCTGGTTGATCGGGACGTGCTGACCCTCTCCGGTGGCGAGCGCCGACGGCTAGCGGTCGCCCAGGTGCTGACGCAGGCGCCGGACGTCTACCTGCTCGACGAGCCAACAAATCATATGGATCCGCAGCATCAGCTGGACACGCTGCGGCTGTTTCGCCAGGCTGCGAATAACGGGTGCGGAGTGCTCGCAAGCCTGCACGACGTCAATCTGGCCGCGCGCTTTGCCGACAGATGCCTTCTGCTGTTCGGGGACGGCCGCTGGGAACTCGGCGAAACAGGGTCCGTGCTGCAACCCAACCGCCTTAGCGATCTGTATGCCACGTCGATGGAGTCCGTTGCGTGGCGCTCACATGATTTGTTCGTCGCGACCGGCGAGCTAACCGACACTCAGTCGGGCAATTCGATTTCACCCTCGAGATAAAAAGCTGCACTGCCCTTTAAAAGCACACGATCCCCGTCGAGCGCACATTCGACGTTACCGCCGCGCAAAGATACCTGCCTTGCCTGAAATGCAGATCGCTTCAGGCGCATGGCCCAAAACGGCGTGAGTGTGCAGTGTGCCGCACCCGTCACCGGATCTTCGTCGATCCCGAGCGCGGGCGCAAAAAACCGCGATACGAAATCGTGACGGACTCCTGGCGCCGTTACGATTGCGCGCTCCACTACGGTGCCGAGCAAACCGAAATTTGGAGATACGCCGCGGACGTCACGTTCCGCTGCAAGCGGCACGACGTGTCCTTGCCGGCCGAGCCAGCACTCTTTAACGTCCACGCCCAACGCGTCCGCGAGGCCGGTCGGTGCATCGATACGCTCGGGTGGATCCGCCGGAAAATCCAGCGCATACCGGTCGCCGTCGAGGCTCACGGTCAGCACACCGCTTTCGGACAGGAACCGAATCGGCCAATTTTCAACCTTGAGTCGGTGCCGGAGAACCGCCGCCGACGCAATGGTCGCGTGACCGCAAAGCGGCACCTCGCTCGCAGGCGTGAACCAGCGAATTCGGAAGTCCGCATCTTCGCCGTCTACGGCAACGAAAAAGGCAGTTTCTGACAGGTTGTTCTCGGCTGCAATCTGTTGCATCACCGATTCGGACAGCCAGTCCGTTAACGGCATTACTGCGGCAGGATTGCCGCCGAATGGCTGTTCCGAGAAAGCGTCGAGCTGATACAGCGGCAGGCGGCTCACGGTACAAAACCCGCGAGACGCTCGAGATACTGTGCGTGCAGGACTGAATTCGCGGCCAGCACCGACCGGGTTTCGAGATCCGGTGCCCGCCCGTTGAGATCCGTAAACCGGCCACCCGCTTCCGTAACGATGACTGCCAAAGCAGCAATGTCCAGAATATTTACGTCCGATTCGATGACCGCTTCGATCTTGCCGCTGGCAAGCAAATGGTAATGATAGAAATCGCCATACCCGCGGATTCGATCCGCCTCTGCGACGATTTCACCCAGCCGCGTCCAGCCTGTGCTGCGCGCCAACGATTTGAGGTTACCAGTGGATACCGCGGCGGCGTGCGGATCGTCGATATCGCTGACTGCCAGCCGTTGCCCATTGAGCCACGCTCCGCCCCCTTTTTCTGCCCAGGCGAGCTCGTCCATCATCGTGCCACTTGATACTCCGAGCACCAGTTCGCCCGCGCGCCGCAATGCAATCTGTGTCGAGAAAAACGGATATTTGCGGACGAAGCTTTTCGTGCCGTCGATCGGATCTACGAGCCACAGGAATTCAGCACTGTCATTAGTCCGCCCCGTCTCTTCGCCGTAAAAACCGTGGTTCGGAAAGCGATCGAGAATCATGCGCCGAATCACCTGTTCGCATTCGAGGTCTGCCTCAGTCACGGGCGTGCGATCCGACTTCGTCGTCACCGAGACGTTGCCGGTGTAATAACGGCGGCTGATTTGAGCGGCGGCGCGCGCCGCGTCGAGCGCGACCTGCAGATATTCGGATTGTCGAGGCTCTGTGCTCAATGGCGCGACGGCTCATCGGACGGCTTGCTGCCCGGTCACTATGGCTGCTCATTGGCGAATACACAAGCCGGCTCGACGTCAGGCCAAGACGGGGCGAGGCCCATGGTTTGCCTGGCACCGGGACGGGTTAGAATGAAGCTGCCAACCGGCGAGAGTAAAGTGCATGGGTAACAGACTGAGCAAGATCTACACGCGCACCGGTGACGACGGTACAACAGGTCTCGGCGACGGCAGTCGCGTCGCGAAAGACAACCTGCGCGTCGCCGCCTATGGCACCGTCGACGAAGCCAACAGCGCCATCGGCATGATTCTCGCCGTGGATTCCGTTGCGCCCGAACTCCGAAACGTTCTCACGGAGGTCCAGCACGATCTCTTCGAACTCGGTGGAGAACTTTGTATCCCCGGGCACAGCGCCGTTACGCCGAAATTCGTCGAGCGATTGGAACATCAACTCGACGAATTGAACGACGAGTTGCCGCCGCTAAAGGATTTCATTCTCCCGGGTGGTGGCAGCGCTGCGGCGACATGTCATCTGGCCCGCACTATCGTGCGCCGGGCCGAGCGCCGCACGACGACGCTGTCGCACAGCGAGACCGTGCGCCCCGAGGTACTCAGGTATCTGAATCGACTGTCCGACCTGCTGTTCGTTATTGCGCGGGTGCTGGCGCGCGCGGAGACCGGTCAGGAAACACTCTGGAATCGACAGCGCAGCTAACGACTGCCTGATCGGCCCAGCATCTCGGGAAGCCTCGGTGTAACGCACGCCTTGCCGCCCGAAGCCTCAGACCCCGAGCTCTTTTCGCATCAGCACCGCATTGGCCGGACAAAGGTCGGCGAACTCGCGGGTGACCGTGATTGCGTGCGGCGCCGATGCCCTGTCGACGGCCTCGAATCCGCGCCCTTCGAACCAGCGAGCAGCGTCGAGCGTCAACAGCCAAAGCTCCTCGACGCCCGACCTGCGTGCTGTGTTCTCGATGTGCTCGACGAGTCGGCGTCCCAGGTTGCGGCGACGCCGGTCCGATTTGACGACGAGCGATCGCAACAGTCCGATCGGGCCGTATCTTTCCAGCCCGACTGCACCGCAAACTTCGCCATCGTGTCTCACAACCAGGAATTCTATCGCCGGAAGCGCGTCGATGTCGCCCACCGGCAAGCCGGCCTCGGCCAGCAGGCCGACGATCGCTGCAACATCGCCAGCCTGGGCCGGAGTAATGGTAATCGCGTCGGTCATGAAGCAGCTTGCCGCGCTCTGCGCCGCTCACGGCCGGTTTGCAGCGCGGCGCACAGTGCTTCGCCGGCGATCACCAGACGGGTCGTCGCGCGGCCAATTTCGTCGGCCGGCACGAGAAATCGATTGCCCAGACGATTTGCGGCGATTTGCGGCCAACGCTCCCATTCGACGAAAGCATCACTGCCGGCGTCGGTGCTGGCGAGCATCACCTCCGGATCACGTTCGATAACAGCTTCCACTGCAATCGCGGGGGCGAGTTCGCTCAAATCGTAAAATACATTGGTGCCGCCGCAGCGCTCGATCAGTTCGCTGACGTAGTGCTCGCCGTTGACCGTGTACAGCGGGCGACGCGATACCTGATAGAAAACGCGAATTTTCTCGGATCCGGCATATTTCGACGTTAGCACATGCAGTTCCCGACGGTACCGCTCGGCAGCGCTTTTCGCCTCATCGGCGCGCCCGGTCAGCTGTCCTATCCGCAGCAGTGCGCGGGCTACGTCATCAAGGCTTTGCGTACGCAGGACCTCGACTTGGAAACCGGCGTTGAGCAGCTCATCGACGACGTGGGCAGGCGTGCCGCTTTGCCACACCAGGAGCAGGTCCGGACCGAGCAGCGCCAGCCGCTCCTGGTCGACCGTGAATGCATCACCGATCAGGGGCAGTGTCCGGGCGGCCAGAGGATAGTCCGAATACGCGCTGACGCCGACGAGGGCATCGCCGGCGCCGACGGCATACACGAGCTCCGTAAGATTCGGTGCCAACGAAACGATGCGGCTGTACGTCGCTGCGGACGTGGACTGCGGGGCATCGCCGTCTTTGCAGGAGGCAAACAGGCAGGCGGACAGGATTAAAACCAGTGCGCGAGCGCTGCCTGAAAGGCTCACACCGCCCAGCCGTAAAGCGTCAGCGCGGCAATAATCACGGCCCAAATCAGGAGCAGGCGAAAAACAAGACGATTTGCGGCAGTGGCGCCGCGTACAGCGCGCTCAGTCAGATCCTCGTCCTCTTGTTCCTGGAGCGCGAGCGCTGCCGTACCTACCCGCGCCAGGAGGTGCTCGCTGTACTCGGATGTCGTATCCGACTGCTGTTCGCTGGGCGCCCGCCATGATCCGATCGCCGCGTCGAAATGGCCTGCGACGGCATAGCCGATAGCGGTCAGGCGCGCGGGTATCCAGACGGCCCAGCCATGCAGCCGCACGGCTGCATCACGCATTTCTGCCGTGTTGTCTTCGACCTGTTCGTGCCGTGCCGCCTTGAATACCGCTCTGCGCCGGATCAAATCAATGACACGATAGGCCCATGCGCCCAGCGGTCCGAGCAGTAAAAACCAGAAGATGACGGCAAACAATCGATTATTGGCCTGCACGCAGACGGCCTCCTCGACGCGCCGCGTTCTTGCGAGGAGGTCATTCGGGACGTCGCTCTCGACCAGGGCCTTGGCTGTCGTCTGAATGCGCGACTCATCACCCGTCTTTATCGCCTTGCAATACTCGTCCACATCCTCGCCGATGTCATTCGGGCCCAATGAAAAAAACAGCACAACGACAGCCAGGATGACATACGGCAATCCCAGCAAAGCGTCACCGAGCGCGACCGTCACGATAAACACCGGCAGAACGAGCAGCAGGACAATAAGCACGATCGGAATGAGTGCAGGAAAATTCGTGAACCGCTGGGCCTGCTCGAAGCCGCTGTCGATTATGCGGTCCAGCCAGCGCAGTTCACGCAGGTGGAACAATCGCGTTGCGAGGCGTTCGATTGCCAGACCTATGAGGAGCGCGATTAGTTTCATTGCTTAACTGTTCAATTGTCTCACGAATTCGTCCCCTGACTCAGGGCATCATACAGTCGCAGCCAGTCGAAAGCAGGGCCCGGATCGGTTTTTCGGCCGGGCGAAATATCGCAGTGCCCCGCAATGCGTCGTGCAGAAAGATCCGGGTATGCGCGAAACAGAGCCAGCAAAATCCGCACCACTGCGTCGTACTGACGATCGTCATAGGGCGTCTCGTCCTCTCCCTCGAGTTCGATGCCGATCGAGAAGTCGTTGCAGCGGCAGGAGCCCCTGAACGTCGATTCGCCGGCATGCCAGGCGCGCTCGGTAAAAGGCACGAATTGCACGACACTGGCATCGCGCCGTATCAAAAGGTGCGCCGATACTTCGAAGCCGCGAATCTCATTGAAATACGGATGGCTGTCCCAGTCGAGCCGGTTCGTGAACAGCTGTTCGATTTCCGGGCCCCCAAAGCAGCCGGGTGGCAGGCTAATCGAATGCAGGACAACGAGCCGTGGCGCAGAGCCCGCGGGCCTTGCGTCGCGATTCGGGCTCGGACACCGGCGCGCCGGCACGAGCGCGCCGGTGGCAGCGTCGACGTCGAACGCGTCACGCATCGGCATCGATAGCCTGGCTAGCAAACAAGGTGATACGCTCTGGAAACAACGGGACTGTCGCCGCTCGGCACACTCGCAAACAGTAGCCGTATCCGACGATCGAGTCCATTGCGAGCCGGCGTAAGTCGGCTTTCGACCCCGCCGTGGGCGGCGAAATGCCGGCGCAGGCGACCGGCACGTGACCTGAGCAAGCCATGTCCGAGCACCGGCTTTACATTGCTACGCGACTCGATGCCGGCGGCAACGTAAAGCTCGATGCCGATCGTTCCCATTACTTGCTGCGCGTACTTCGCATGAAACCGGGACAGTCGCTCATCGTATTCAACGGTGACGGCGGCGAATTCGCGGCAAGCCTTGCTGCCGCGCGCAGAAATCGAGCCACGATTCGCGTTGGTGAACGGCGTGAGCCGCAGACCGAGTCCGCGCTGAAAGTGCATCTGGTGCAGGGAATATCACGCGGGGAACGGATGGATTGGGTCGTCCAGAAAGCAACGGAGCTCGGCGTGAAGCGGATCTCTCCGGTTCTGACCGAGCACGGCATCGTGCGTCTCCAGGGCGACCGTGCCGCGCGCCGTCATACACACTGGCAAAAAGTCGCGATAAGCGCGACCGAGCAGTGTGGCCGCACGCGTCCGCCGCTGATCGATCCGCCGCGGCCGCTCAAAAATTGGTTCGGCGAGGGGCCCCGCGAGACCGGACGGGATCTCGTTCTCAGTCCTGGTGCCGACGAGCCACTGCTTGCGGCTTCCCCGCTCAGCAAACTCTGCGTGCTCGTAGGGCCGGAGGGCGGGCTATCCGCCAGCGAGTATGACGACGCGGCAGCCGCCGGATTTCGGGCAGTATCTCTTGGCCCGCGCATTCTGCGCACGGAGACCGCCGCGCTCGCAGCGCTTGCAATCGTGCAGTCAGCATGGGGCGACCTGGCGGAATCCTGAACGCGAACCGTACCTCAGGCAGCGAGGGACTCCCGGGCCAGCATGATCTCGAGATCCTCGAGATTCGGAATCAACGGGAATTCGTTGATCATCTTTACACGACAGAATACCGGTGCTCCGTCCGGCCAACCGTCGGTTGTGTGCAGCTTGAGAACGTCGCGATTGACCCGCACGAGTTGCGGAAAACCTTGCGTCATCACGCCAAAAAAACCCGATTTGAGCTCGCCGCTACTGGCGTGAAAAACCACGATCCGAGTGCGGCCGGTGACCGGGGGTGGTTCCCTGCCGAGCGCGCCTTCGAATGCCACGATCGGAATACGGCGGCCGTTCCAAGTGAGTCTGCCCAGCAACCAGGGATGTGCGTCGGTGTTCTTGTCGGCTTCCGTATAGCGCACGACTTCGGCAACACATGCTCGTGGCACGAGCAGTCTATCCTCCGAAAGCGGAATCAGAAGACTGTAGAGTTCTTCGGTTTCAGCACTCACTGCAGCACGATTCCTTTCTTCTCCAGCTGTTTGCTAATGGCCTCCAGAAGCTGTGAATCCTGGTATGGCTTGCCCAAATAGTCATCAACGCCGATCTCAATCGCGCGTGCACGATGTTTATCTCCGACTCGTGACGTGATCATGATGATCGGTACGTCGGCCACGCGGGGGTCATTACGCACGTGCGATGCGAATTCATATCCATCCATACGCGGCATTTCGATATCGAGCAGGATGACGTCCGGCAGATTGTCGGCGAGCGCGCTGATTGCATCCATACCGTCTTTCGCGGTCACGACCCGCATGCCGTTACGTTGCAGAAATCTTTCGGTGACGCGGCGCACGGTGATCGAGTCGTCCACGACCAGCGCCAGGGGTCGCTCATCACTCGGTGTCGGTGCGGCTTTCCTGAGTTCGACGACAGGTGCTCCGGTGCGCACCAGCGCCCCGACGTCGAGAATCAGCACGATGCGCCCATCGCCGAGAATGGTTGCGCCGGCGATGCCGCGAATGCCGGCGAGCTGGGGGCCGACAGACTTGACCACGATTTCCCGACTGGCAAGCAATTCGTCGGTCAGTAGCGCAGCCGAGTATTCGCCAGCCCGAACCAGTATGACGGAGACGTGACTGTCGTCCTCGGGCAGCTTCGCGGCCTGGCCGCCGAGATACATGCCGAGATGGCGAAACTTGTAAGTCTGTTCACCATACTGGTAGCTTGGCTCGCTGCGACTGAGCAGATTCTCCAGCTCCGCCCTCGGTATACGTGCCACGCCCTCCACGGAGGGTAGCGGCAGCGCGTAGACTTCGTCACCGGTCCGCACGATGAGAGCCTGCGTGATCGCGAGCGTGAACGGCAGTCGCACGGTAAAATTCGTGCCTTGCCCGCTTACCGATGCGATACGCAACGAGCCACCGAGCTTCTTCACCTCGTTTGCAACGACGTCCATGCCGACACCGCGGCCCGCCGATTGCGTAACTTCGCCCGCGGTAGAGAAGCCGGGTTGAAGAATCAGCTCCATGACTTCCTCGTCGGAAATCTTGGTCTCCGGTTGCAGCAGGTCGAGCTCGTAGGCCTTCCGTCGGATCGCGTCGACGTCGAGTCCGCGGCCATCATCGGCAACGTCGATGACCATTTCCGATCCTTCGCGATGCAGCCTGATCGTTATCCGGCCCGTCGCGGGCTTATCCTGTTGAACGCGTTCCTCGGGAGATTCGATTCCGTGCACGACCGCATTACGCAGCATGTGTTCGAACGGCGGTAACATCTTCTCGAGCACTTGCCGATCGAGTTCGCCGGACGCACCCTCGACGGCGAGCTCCGCACGTTTTCCAGCTTCTTTGGCGATCTGCCGCACCAGTCGGGTGAGGCGCGACACATGGCGTTCGAAAGGCACCATGCGGGCGCGCATCAGGCCATCCTGCAGCTCCGCGGTCACCCGCGACTGCTGCACCAACAGGCTCTCCGCTTCTCCCGAAACCGCGCGCAACAGGTCCTTTAGGCTGCCGAGATCGCTGGCCGATTCGGCCAATGCTCGCGACAGCTGCTGGATGTTCGAATAACGATCGAGTTCGAGAGGATCGAAGTCGCGGGCAACGAACGTGTCCTGATGACCGTGCATGATCTGCGCTTCCGTCTCGATTTCGAGCTTGCGCAGCTGTTCTTTGAGCCGGCTGATGGTTTGCTCGAGTTCCTGCACGTGGAACTCGACGAGGTTAACCTGTTGGCTCAGCCGCGAATGGTAGATGCTGACCTCGCCAGCCGCGTTCAGCAGGTCCTCGAGGAGGTTCGCATCGACGCGGGCGAATTCCTGACGTTGCTCACGCCGTGGCGGCGCGGCACTGCGCACGGCTCGCAGCATCGGCCGGTCGCGAATCGGCGCCGGAATTGCTTGCGGTGCCGGGGGTTCGGGCCGCGTATCCTCGGTGTCCGTGCCGAGCACAGCGGCTCCGGCCTCGTCATCTTGTGCATCGATTTCGGCAATCGCGGCGCGTTCGGCGGCGGCGATGTCCTCAACAACGTCCGCGGAGACGTGTGGCTCGGGCGCGACATCGAGCTCAACGGCCGTCGGCTCGTCTGTCTCATCGTCCGGTAACGCTGCCGGCTCCGGCTCGTCGGCGGCCGCAGACGGCGCATCACTGACGACGCCGGCACGCTCGTCGGCGGTCGTCTCCGCGCTGTCGACGAACTTGGGTTCCTCCGCCGCGGGCACGTCCGGCGCCGGAGTCTCGACCGGGGCCTGTATCTCGGGCACCGGCGGCACTGCAGCAGGTGCCTCGGCAGCCGCGTATGCCTGGTGTATGCGCTTTTCGAGCCGGCCTGCCGACCCAATCGGCCTGTTCGCGATCACCGCGTCGCGCATTCGGTGCAGCTCATCCATGCTTTGCTGCAACAGATCTTTCATCGAAACGGTAGGGATTACCCGGCCACCGTCGATCGAAATCAGCAGCGTCTCGATTTCATGGCTCAGATTGCCCATGGCGGTGATGCCCGCCATGCGCGCGCCGCCTTTGAGAGTATGCAGATGGCGCTTGAGTTCCTCCAACGCGTACGCTGCGCTGCTGTCCTTCGACCATTCTTCCAAAGCCCGATCCGCAGATTCCAGAAGCTCTGCGGATTCCTCGGTAAAGATAGCGGCGATTTCAGCATCGTAATCCGCTTCGTCGGGGATTTCTTCGACAACCGGTTCCACGGCAGCTTCCGGATCGATCGATTCAATGTCGGCAGCCGTTTCTTCAGGCTCCGGCTGCACCGCATCGGCCAGCTGATTCAAATGTTCGATCAGTCCCGTATAGTTTGCTCGCTCACGGTCTGGTTGATTAATGTCCGACACGATGGTTTCGATTGCGGTCGCTGCGGCGCGAATTGCATCCAGCCCGGTCTGAACAAACCCCGCCTGGTAATCGTACACACGGCGTACATACCGATTGAGCGCGCCGGCGACGGCGACACCTCGAGACACGTTTGCCATGTTCGCGCTGCCGTGGAGCGTATGGCAGGCGCGGTGCAGCTTGTCCGTCACGTCGAACGGGGGTTCATGACCCTCGCACGCATCCAGGTAATCCTGCAAAACCTTGAGGTGGCCCGCCGTCTCCTTCGCGAATATATCCAGCAGGACCGGATCCATCTCGAGCGCCGGTGCCTCCTCGGTGCCCGCGACAGGCTGCGCTAACGTGAGCGACGCAGCATTCGGATCGCCCTCAGCGAACGCGGCCGCCCGTGCCATCAGGGTATGAATGTCGGCAGTTGGTTCGGTACCGACTTCGAGTTGCTCGATGAGTTCAGGAACCGCATTGGCCGCCTCCATTATGAAGTCGACCATCGGCGGAGTGCGGACAAGCGTCCGGTTGATAAGCCGGTTCAGAAGATTTTCGATACTCCAGCAGTACTCGCCGATGCGCTCCGCGCCCACCATGCGGCCGCTACCCTTTAGCGTATGGAACGATCGGCGCACGGTGATCAGGGATTCCATGTCGTCAGGTGCAGACTTCCAGGCGGGCAGATTGCGCTTGATCGAATGAACCTCCTCCTTCGACTCTTCGATAAACAATTCGAGGAGCTCCGGATCGATTTTCTCCGAGGTCGGCGCGACAACTGGCAGCGGTATGACGTCGGTCGCCTGCAGGCTGGCGCCGGCGGACGCAGTCTCCGGGACCGGCGTATCCACGACGGGCTCCGGCGCAGGAACGTCTTCTTCGGTGGCGAGCCGTGTTTCCACGCTGCTGAGGACCGAGAGGCAGGCTTCCGCGTTGTCGAGCATGTACCAGGGCTCGCTGCGGCCGGCTTTCACCGTTTCCATGTAATACTCGATGCTGACGATCGCGTCCGCCAGGCGGTCCGTCTCCTTTTGCGTCAGCCGCGCCGGGCCGCCGTGACTCAGCGTCAGCGTGATCACGCGACCGATTCGATCGACAACCTCCAGCGCCCGGGACTTCTCGAGCATCAAAAGGCCCGCCTTGATGCCGCGCATGAGCGACGGCACGCTGTCCAGACCCTGCGAAGGCGCCTGTGATATCAGGCTCTGGCCCACCGTTTCCTTGATGCGCGCAAGATTGATGATGCATTCCCGCATCACCGACTCTGCGACCTGCCGGTAGTTTTCCGCCTCCTGGGGCTGCATACCGTCGGTAACGTCCGCCGGCTGTGCATGCTGCGGCTCGATCAATCGCAAAAGCTGCTGATCGAGGCGGTCTTCTACGCGCAAGAGTGTCGATGCAATATCGAGGACAATGGTTTCGTTCGTAACCGAGCCCTGTTCGACAACGCCTTTAAGCCGGGTCATTTCCGCATCGACGTCTCCGCGGAGTTCGCCCAGGCCCAATACACCCAGCGTGTCACTGATTTTTTTCAGCAACTCCAGCTGCGGCACCAGATCGGCGGATTTATTCATGCCGGTGCGCACAAATATATCGAGCACATCTTTGACGCGCCCAAGGTCTTCCTTGATGGCAGCGGCAACGGTTTCCATGAGCTTGACGCTGGGCGCGGACAGCGCCTCGCGCGCATGCGCGACCTGTTCATCGCCAGGCAGCAGCTCCGTCAGATTGAACGCAGCGCGTATTTCTTTGATACGTTCGCCCGCGGTACTCGAACGAGCAACGTAATACAGAAAATTGTTCAGCAGATCGTCGACAGGATATTTGTCGAACGCCGTAACGCCCTCGTCAATCAGGCGCTTTATCTGGCGATCCGTCTGACCAAGCAGACGCTTTATCGCGACGGTCGTTTGCAGTCCGCCGTTTACCAGCGACTCCAATACGCCACTGACCACCCACCAGAACTGATGCATATCTTCGCGAGTCGCTGACCCCTCGAGCTTGGTCGTCACCTGGCGAAGAGTTGCCAGCTGCGCGGCGGTATCGCCGCCCTTGATCCAGCCCAGCAGCGCAAGCTGAAATTTCGGCCGGAGTTTCGCCGCTACGGCAACGGGATCCTCGCCCGTCCCGGCAAGCGGCGCGCTCGTCTTGGGCTCGCGGCTCGGTGACAGATTCAGCAGCAGCAGCGTCCCTTCCGACAGCAGAGGTTCGCCACGGGCTGCACGAAGATCATTGAGCATCGGCAGAAGCACGAGGGCAATGTCACGCCCTCCGCCGAGCAGTCGCTCGATGTACACAGGCAGCTGGACCATCGCACGGGTCAGCGCATCGAGCCCGTCATCGCGGCCTTTCCCCGGACGCAGCGCCGCTAGGAATTTGCAGCTGAGTTCCATTTCCTCGGCAAGCAGTGCAGCGCCATAGGTTTCCGCAAGTTGCAGCGCGCCGCGCACCTGATGCAACAGTTCCGCCGCGCGCAACAGCGCGGCGGATCCACCGCGACCATCGACGCAGTCTTCCAGCGCAAGGTGCGCGTTGCGAATCGTCTCCTGCAGTTCGCGGCTGATAATCGCGAGCGAACTCTGGGTGCCGTCCGGAAATTCTTCCACGACCGGTTCCTGCTGAATGCCGGTTTGGCTCGTCATCTGACCGCCCGAATCAGATCATCGCTTTGCGCGAAGTGAGGCATGCGGCACCGTCAGCCGGCCCGAGCCTGTTCCGCCGGCGCCTCCGGCTTGACAACGTTGTCCTCGACCGCTGCCGCGGCTTCTTCCCTTGGCGGCGGCTGGCTTACAACAACGCTTGGCGTGGCGCTGCGCAACGGGCTTGCCTGCATTGCGGCACTCGGCAGCGTGAATCCTGCAACGGTCATCCTGAGCTGGGATGCCAGTTCTGACAGCTTTGATATGGCGTCAGCGGTCGCCGATGTTGCCTGGCTCGTCTGCTCGCTGATTTCTTTGAGCCGGGTCGTGCGCCGGGTTACGTCTGCCGCTGATCCGGCCTGCTGGCGGGCCGACACCGAAATGTTCTGCACCAGACTTGCGATCTGATTGGATACCTGTTCGATTTCGTCGAGCGCCGCGCCGGCATTCTCAGCAAGCAGCGCACCGCCGACGACGTCCGTCGTACTGCGCTCCATCGACACCACGGCTTCGTTAGTATCGGACTGGATCGTACGAACGAGAACCTCGATTTGCTTGGTCGCATTCGTCGATCGTTCAGCAAGGCGCTGCACTTCATCGGCGACGACCGCAAATCCACGACCTGCCTCGCCTGCCATCGAGGCCTGAATCGATGCATTGAGCGCGAGGATATTCGTTTGCTCGGCGATATCGTTGATCAATTCGATAATATTGCCGATCTCCTGTGAACTCTCGCCGAGGCGTTTGATTCGCTTTGACGTCTCCTGAATCGTTTCACGTATCGTGTTCATGCCGTCAATCGTTCGGCGCACGGCTTCGCCGCCTTTGTGTGCGACCTCGACGGAATGCCTCGCTACATCAGACGAGCGTTCTGCATTTCCGGAAACCTCCTCGATCGACGCCGCCATAGAGACAATCGATTCCGTAGCCGCACTGATTTCGCGGCCCTGATTGTCGGCGGCCCGCGCCATGTGCGCGGCGGTTGTCTCGGTCTGCTTGGCGGCGGAGTCGACCATGATCGCGGTTTCATTGACGGTTGCCACAAGCTTCCGCAATTCCTCGATCGCATAGTTGAAGGAATCGGCGATTGTTCCGGTGATGTCCTCTGTGACGGTGGCTTCGACGGTGAGGTCGCCGTCGGCAAGGCTACCCATTTCATCGAGGAGCCGCAGGATCGCCTGCTGGTTGCGGTCGTTTTGCTCGGCCTGTTCTGTCGCCGCACGTTCGAATTCGACGCTGCGCGCGTTCAGCGCGAAGAGACCGACGATCAGCAACAGCGCGACGCCGATGAGTGCAATCGGGAGACCGGTGCCGAGCAAAAAACCGGGCGATGCATCCGCGGCACCTGTTCCAGAGTAGGCCTTTGCAATGCCGTCCGCACCAGTTTCCATGCGGCCGAGCGCGGCGCCCAGAGCGGTGATTTCGCTGGCATCGCGCACGAGCGTTTCGGCGGCTGACTGCAGTTCGACCACATGACCGAGCAGCGGTTGAAGGGCGGCAATTTGCGTTTCTTCGTCGAGCGGCCGGACATCAAGGGGCGATTCCTCGCCCGCCAATGCGTCGACGATATTCTGCAGGTAGCTGACGTTTTCGGCAACGACGGCTGCCCGGAATTCCGCATCTGCCGCGGTCGTGAGATTGTCAACCAGCTCCGGGATATCCGCCGCGCGGCGCTGAAAATCCTGAATGACTGTGGTTGCGCCGGCGAACTCCAGCAATTCATTCGATCGTACGAGCACGGTTTCTGCACTACGGGCAGCAGCCGCCGCTGCACCATTGACCGCATCGATGGCACGACGTTTTGCGAGTATCTCGGTCGCACCTCCCACCAGCGATTGCCAGGATTCCGGCGTGCCCGGCACGGCATCGGCGGCTTCGGCGCGTAGTTCACTAATTCGCGCTGTATCGCGCGCCAGCGAATCGAATGCCCCGGGCTCACTGCGCAACGCGTCGGCTGCCGTTACCCGCACGCTTTGCGAAAGCGCCGCAAGCTCGCCGCCACCCGTGCCGCCGTTGCCCGAACCCGCATAAATGAGTGCCGCCGCGAGGACCAGAAGCAATGCAGCGAGTGCCCCAATAATCCTGAACGAAGACGATGTGTCTGTTAGCTTGGCCATGGTGTTCATCAAACCCTGATGTTATCGGTCGCTCGGATTCCTGCGGATGAATGGCCGTCCTTGGTCATTCTGCCGCAGCCTGCAAAAACATGTTGCTCTCGACGAAATCGAATACATTGAATATCGGCCAGGAATCGTCGCCGCGCCGGTAGGCCCCGGCAATGAATCGATCGCAGCGCACCGCTGTTTCCGGCCATTGTTCCGAATATTCGTCCTCGCGGAATCGACGAAATCCCAGCACCTCGTCCACAACCAGTCCGCCGGGTATTTCCCGATGATTGATCGAAATGACGCGCGTCGCGCGCCTTAGCGCTGTACGACCGCTACCGAGCAAAAGCTTTACGTCGATCAGCGGCAGCAGATGGCCGCGCAGGTTTGCGATCCCGAGCATCCATCCCTTGGCACCGGGCACACGGGTCATCGATTCCGGCAGCATGAGTACTTCGCGCACCTGATCGCGGCTCGCCACGAACTGTTCCTCACCGATGCGGAAGCCGACGCCTACCCATTCCTCCGCCGTGTCGCCCGCGGTATGGATCCGGCGACTGCGACGCTCAATCTCGCGCAGCAATTCGAATGGCTGCTGGACCAGGTCCCCGAGATTGGCGGAGTCGCTCATTCAGGCCGCCATGACCGCGTTGATGCTTTCAACCAGCTCTTTTTCGGCCACCGGCTTGACGAGATACTCGACTGCGCCCTGGCGCATGCCCCAGATTCTGTCAGTCTCCTGATCCTTCGACGTGACCATGATGATCGGAATTGAAGACGTTTCCGGGTCCTGACCCAGTTTCCGTGTCGCCTGGAAGCCGTTCATGCCGGGCATGACGATGTCCATGAGAATGCAATCCGGGTGCGTTGCCTGTGCGGCCCTGATGCCGTCTTCACCGTTATCGGCAACCAGCGTCTCAAAGCCGTTGTTTGCAAGCATGTTCTGGTACAGGTGCAGCTCTGTCGGCGAATCATCAATGATGAGAACGACTGCCATCGATGTCTCCTCTATGCCCTCGGGCGCAAGCCCTTTGCGCCGGTTTCCCAGAAACCGGCCCGTATCGGCGAGCCGGCCCTAGTTGATCTGGTTGGATATCGCGCCCAGCAGCTCGTCTTTTGTAAACGGCTTGGTCAAATACTGCTCCGAACCGACAATGCGGCCGCGCGCTCTATCAAACAATCCGTCCTTGCTCGACAACATTATGACCGGCGTCGCCTTGAACATCTTGTTGTGCTTAATCAGGGAACATGTTTCGTAGCCGTCGAGTCGCGGCATCATGATGTCGACGAAAATCAGGTCAGGCTGATGGTCGGCAATCTTCGACAGAGCATCGAATCCGTCGATCGCCGTGAATACCTGACAACCCTCCTTCGACAAAAGCGTTTCCGCTGTGCGACGAATCGTCTTGCTGTCATCCACAACAAGAACCTTGAGGCCGTTCAGGCTTCGAGACGCATTAGTTGACACCGGATTTCCTCACGATTTTCCGAATCCCACGGGACTCATTCACCCCGACCGCGAAATCCCGGAGTTCCGCAGACGCCAGCCGCAAAACTCCCGAGAAAACCGACTTTTACCATAATGGCATAAACCCTGCTACGACGCTCGCCGCAAATGCTCGATTTACACATCAATCGAAACCTGAACCGCGATTCTAGGCAGCTTTCACCGTTCCGATCTGCGACCTGGTGCAGGAATTCGCAATATCGTCATGCCTCGCGCCAGTTCTGCCGTGGACGCCCGCGCGGTATAGTTGGCGGCCCCGAGATTCGAAGCAACGTGGTGCCACAACGATGACGGACCGGCGGTATACGATCGGCATTGTGATGGATCCGATCGAGTCCATTACGCCCAAGAAAGACAGCTCGCTCGCGATGCTGCTCGAAGCGCAACGCCGCGGCGCCGATATCGTCTATTTCGAGCAGCGTGACCTGCGCCTGCGCGGCGGCGACGCGTTCGGACGCGGTCGCACGCTGGTCGTTGCTGACGACAATGATCGCTGGTTTGAAATAGGATCCGAGCGTGACGTGTCGCTCGCTGAGCTGGATGTCCTTCTGATGCGCAAGGACCCGCCGTTCGATATGGAATATGTCTATACGACCTACATCCTGGAGCGTGCCGGCGAGTCCGGTGCACTGGTCGTCAACAACCCGAAGGCGCTCAGAGATATTAATGAAAAAGCGTATACCGCCTGGTTTTCGGACTGCACGCCGACGACGCTCATCACCCGCTCGATCGCGGATATGCGGGCGCTACTCGCCGAGCTCGGGCAGATCGTCGTCAAGCCGCTCGACGGGATGGGCGGGCGTTCCGTGTTCGTTGTTCGCAAGGGCGACAACAACGCCAATGTGATCTTCGAAACGCTGACCCAGGACGGCCGGCGCTTCGCCATGGCACAGGCGTTCATACCCGAAATCCGGGACGGCGACAAACGCATCCTGCTGATCGACGGCGAGCCCGTGCCCCACGCGCTCGCACGTATTCCATCACCGGATGACAATCGCGGCAACCTTGTGATGGGCGCCATCGGCAAGGGTCAGGCGCTGACATCGGCGGATGTAAAAATCTGCGAACGCGTCGGTCCCGTGTTGCGCGAGAATGGGGTGTTATTTGCAGGTATCGATGTCATCGGCGATTACCTGACCGAAATCAACGTGACCAGCCCGACCGGAATTCGCGAGCTCGACCGACAGTTCGACCTGAATATCGCCGGACTGCTGTTCGACGCCATCGAGCAGGCGCTCGCCTGAGGTACGCGGTACTATGGTCAGTATCCCTCCGCACACGCAGCCGTTCGACGAGTTTGATCTCGGTCGCAGAGCGACGCAGGACCGTCTGCCGGCGATGCTGTTCCTGGCGGCTTTGATCCACGGCATCCTGATCCTCGGCATCACGTTCAACGCCTCGGTGTACGACAGATTTTCTGACGCGATATCGCTCGAAGTAACCATCCTCGCAGACTCGGATCAAAGCATCGACAGGCCCGAGGATGCGGAGTACATCGCGCAGGCATCGCAGGAGGGGGGCGGCAACACCGAAGAACGGGTTCGGCCCAGCGCGCCGCTCGAAAGCGCTTCGCCGTTCAACTCCGCCGGTCGTGAGGACGGCGACAGCTTTATCGACACGCGCGTTCACGACCGCTCGGCCGACCAGCGCATCGCGACAGATAACGATTCCGTCAGGCGGGTAATGAATGCTCCGCGTACCGAGTCCCGCGACCGCGAACAACGCGCCGTCGCGCTCGAAGCCGGTTCCCGGGAATCGTTGCCGCTGCCGCTCGACGAGGGCGTGACGCTGCGCATCCGCGATGACGAACCACGCCAGCTGGTCATCAGCGCCGACACGCGCGATTCCGTCATCGCAGGGTATCTGGACAACTGGAAACGCCGCATCGAATCCATCGGCGCAGAGTACTTTCCGGAGCTCGGCGGCCTCGACGGACTCGAGGGCAGCCCGACCCTCGAGGTGCGAATCGAAGCCTCAGGGCAGCTTTCCGGGGTGATCATTCGCAAATCGAGCGGCTCAGCGACGGTCGATCGCGCGGCTCTCGAGATCCTGCGTCGCGCAGCACCTTTTGATGCGTTTCCGCCTGAAATCCAAGAGGACTACGATCGTTTGCGCTTCGCCTACAAGTGGATGTTTCACGACCAAATCGTACCCGGTTCCGGATCCATCGAAGTCAGCCGCTAGCGCTCGACGGACAGCGGGTGGCACGGTTGTACCTGCGGCTTGCAGCGCGGATACTGTAGGTATGTCCACCGAGACCTATCTGACAAATCAATTACTTATTGCAATGCCGGGCATGGATGATCCGAATTTCAGCACCACGGTGACGCTGATCTGTGAACATAATGACGAAGGTGCGCTCGGCATCGTCATCAACCGGCCGCTCGAGCTCAAGCTGGGCGGCCTGTTCGACCAGCTTGCCGTCAAGGACCCGGCCCCGGATGCAGCAGAAAGCCCGGTGGTGATGGGCGGCCCGGTGGGACCGGAGCGCGGCTTCGTGCTGCACGATTCGGGAACCAGCTTCGAGAACTCAGTGCGGGTCTCGGACGACATACTCCTGACGTTTTCGCGTGATGTAATCGATGCCATCGCAAGCGGCGGCGGCCCGAAGAAAACGCTCGTCGCCCTGGGTTACGCAGGCTGGGAACCCGGCCAGCTGGAACAGGAGATGCTGGCGAATACCTGGCTCAGCGTGCCCGCGACCCCGGATATCGTTTTCGACACGCCTTTCAAGGATCGCTGGGTGTCAGCCGCGCGCACGCTTGGCATCGACATCAGTAAAATCTCGCCGCATGCCGGACACGCCTGATCCGACCGGATCGACCACCGTTCTCGCTTTTGATTTCGGCCTTCGGCGTATCGGGCTGGCCGTCGGCCAGGACGTAACCGGGTCCGCCAGTCCTCTTGGCGTTATCCGGAATTCCGAGTCCGGCGTCGATTACCAGGCGATCGCCCGCCACATTGCGGATTGGCGGCCGACGCGCCTCGTCGTCGGGCGGCCGCTGGCCGCCGACGGATCGGAGAGCGACATCCTGCGGGCAGCGACCTCGTTCGCCGCCGAACTCGGCCGCTATGGCCTGCCGGTGGACATGGTGGACGAGCGCTATACATCGCTCGATGCCAAGGCCGCTTTGAAGCGGGCGCGGGCGGCCGGCACGCGGGGACGCATTGGCCGCGCGGATATCGACGCCGCTGCGGCGGTGCTGATCGCGGAACGCTATCTCGAGTCGCGGTCCTGAGCGCGATGCCAGCGCGCGCTTTTTCTCGTACACTTGCCGTCCATGCAGATAGTGGAACAGTTCCCGGTGCCCGATAACGAGGCATCGCTGCAGCTTCGCCCCGACGGGAGCCTGCGGCACCTGCTCACGCTCAAGGGTCTCGACCGGTCCCTGCTCGTCGACCTGCTCGACGCGGCCGAGGGCTATCTGAGCCCAATTGGCGGCATGCCCTGTCGCAGTCGCGCGCTGGTCGGGCGAACAGTCGCAAATCTGTTTTTCGAGCCCAGCACTCGCACCCGTGCCTCGTTCGACCTTGCGGGCAAACGACTTGGGGCCGACGTGCTCAATCTCGACGTCAACACCTCGTCTCGCAAGAAAGGCGAAAGCATCCTTGACACGATCTACACGCTGCAGGCCATGCAGGTTGATGTGATGGTTGTGCGCGACGCAAGCGCGGGAGTGCCGGCGTACATTGCGCGGCATGTTGACGACCATGTGTGCATATTGAATGCGGGCGAGGCAGATGTGTCGCATCCGACGCAGGGGCTGCTGGATCTTTTGACGATCCGTCAGCACAAGGGGGAGTTCTCCGGTCTGACCGTCGCGATCGTCGGGGATATCGCACATTCTCGTGTTGCAAGATCGGCTGCGGAGGGCCTGCATACGCTCGGCGTCCGTGATTTGCGGCTGATCTCCCCGCCGACATTGGCGCCAGACCCCGAGGAAATGCCTTTTGCCCGGCTATTGGACAACCTCGAATCGGGCCTTAAGGGCGCGGATGTCGTGATGGCGCTGCGTATTCAGCGGGAGCGTATCGGCAATCTCGACGGCGTACCGGGTATTGACGAGTATTTCGCGAATTACGGTATCAGCCACGAACGACTCATGATCGCTGCGCCAGACGTCATCGTGATGCACCCGGGCCCGATGAACCGCGGCATTGAAATCGAGTCAACGCTTGCAGACAGCCCGCGTTCGGTCATTACGCAACAGGTAACGAACGGTGTCGCCGTGCGCATGGCGGTACTCGAGCGTGTCTGTAGCGGGATGCCGGCTCGGTGATTGACGCGGCGAGGGACCTGAGGAAGCGACAGCGCGGCACGATCGTTGTCGAGAACGGCGAGCTGATCAACACCGAGCGTTTTCCTGGTGAACAACACGTGCAGCGGTTGCGTGCACCGCGCTGCGCCGAACGTGCCGAGGCCGGCAGTTTCGTGCACGTTCGGTGTCACCCGATGTTGCCGATGCGGCGGCCGCTGTCGATCATGCGCGCCGGCGATGACTGGATCGAAATTCTTTATAAGTCCGTCGGCGACGGGCTGCGCCTGCTCGCGTCCGCGTCTCCGGGTGATTCGGTCAGCCTGATAGGCCCGATCGGCACGCCGTTTCGACCACATGCAGATCGGCCAAATTGCCTGCTCATCGGCGGCGGCGTCGGCATTCCGCCGATGATCTTCCTGGCCGAAACGCTCGCGAACGCGACCCG
>JBFHXQ010000008.1:0-20866 GCA_041598895.1 Woeseiaceae bacterium
GGAACGAGCAGTTCAAATGATCAATGCCGGCCCGGCGGACAGCTGGCGTGATGCCGATGTTTGCGTTCGAGCGAGGCAGGGAGGCCGAGCGAGATCGAGCGCGAACGCATACCCGGCAGCTCCGCGGAAATTCGCGGCAGGATGCCGCTCCTACGTAACGCTCGGCAGTTAACTTTTCGCGGCGAGGTCGCTCACGCACATTCCTGTGCTCCGCGACACGAGAACCTCCTGCCCAGGACACCGTTCCCACGATACGGTCAAGCCGGCGGGGCGGTATTCGTCCCGGCAAATAAAGCGCAGCGAAGCGAGCCATTGCCGGGAGGAATACCGGCCCGGCGGCCGAATTCGCGGCCAGGTCGCTCCCACACGCTGGTGGCGCGGAGGTGTGTCAGTGGTGGGGCGGTGACTGCGGCTCTAACGTGCTTTCGCCGTAATATTCGACGCGCGTCTCCTCGACGTAGTTGCCCTCGAGCGCCATGAGCCAGATCAGCACGAGTATGGCGACGGGCGGCCCGAGGATCGCGACCTTCAGGGCGAGCCGTTCCCAACCCATGTGCATGAAAATCCAGACAATGCCGCCGGCTTTCGCAAACATAAACAGCAGGATCAGAAACGTGCGCAACGGGCCGTCCGGCATGAAGTCGGTGGCATAGGAGAACCCGCTCAGAACGAACAGAGCGCCCCACATGATCCAGTAGATCTTCAACGGATGTTGTTGTCCTTCCTCAGCAGCCATGCGCGTCGCGCCCCCTTACCAAAGATAGAAAAATGCGAAAATGAACACCCAGACGAGGTCGACGAAGTGCCAGTAGAGCCCGGCGATCTCGACGATTTCGTAGTTGTTGCCGCGCCGTTCATAGAAGCCGGTCTTCACGCGCGTCGCGACGATCATCAGGTAGATAACGCCTGCGGTCACATGCATGCCGTGGAAGCCCGTGATCATAAAGAAACTCGAGCCAAACTGCGCTGCACCGAACGGGTTCTCCCACGGCCGCACGCCTTCAAGAATCAGTTTCGTCCACTCGAACGCCTGCATGCCGACAAATGTGGCGCCGAGCGCCGCCGTTGCCGCCATTAACCAGAACGTCGCGTTCTTGGCCTTCCGGTAGCCCATATTGACGGCCAGGGCCATCGTGCCGGACGAGGTAATCAACACGAACGTCATGATCGCGATGAGCAGTAAGGGCACGTCGACGCCGAACGCAGTAAGTCCGAACACCTCGCTAGGATTCGGCCAGGGGTCCGTGGTTGAAATTCGGACCGTCATGTACGAGACGAGGAAGCAGCTGAAGATGAACGTATCCGACAGCAGGAAGATCCACATCATGGCCTTCCCCCAGGGCACGCCGAACACCTGCTTGTCCCGCGCAAAATCATGAACGACGCCTTGGGTGCCTCCGGGCTCCAGAGTCGCCGCACTATCCATTACCGCTTCCGACATAGGTCAAGGTCCTTGATGAATGCTTAGGTGTTGAGGAGCAGGCCGAACAGGAACAGCCAGACGAGCAGCAAAAAATGCCAGTAGACGGTGCACAGCTCGATGCTCTCGCGCACGGCCACCGCCGGCGCGCCGCCATGAACTCGTACGAGCGCCCGTGCCCAGACGTACAGGCCGCCCAGGATATGGATCGCGTGCGCGACCGTCAGAAAATAGAAGAAACCGTTAGACGGATTGGCGGTAACGCCCTGCCCCGCCGAGCTCAATTGCAGCCAGGCCGCAAACTGCCCCAGCAGAAACAGGCTCGTCAAAACGCCGGTCACGAGCAGCCCCGGCTTTAGCTTCGCGGTCTCATCCTGCACCGCCGCATTGCGCGTCCACTGGAAGGCGAGACTGGCCAGCACCAGCATGCCCGTATTGCCCCACAGGAGCTGCGGCTCGGACAGCGGTATCCAGTCGCCGAGCTCCATACGCAGCGCGTAGGCGCTGACGATGAGCGCGAAAAACGACGTAATGACGGCCAGCAGCGTCGTCAGCGCGACCACTTTCGCGTTCGCGCCGAGCGGTGCGCGGTGCGCATCCTCGTCGACGGCCCCCGCAATCCATGGCTCCGTATTGAAGGACTGCTTGAGGAGCCAGCCGATCAGTCCGGCCAGCATCGCGGCGACGATGACGAGGATGAATTCCATTAACGCGCGGTCTTAGTGATGCACGCCGTGGTCGCGCCCCGCGGGTGCCGTATCGGCCGGTACGTTTTGCGGGATGTAGTCATCCGGATAGTCCGGCACGCTGTAGTCGTAGGCCCAGCGATGCACTTCGGGCAGGTCGTGGCCCCAGTTGCCGTGCTTCGGCGGCGTGTCGGGCGTCTGCCATTCGAGCGTCGTGGCCTTCCAGGGATTCGGATCGGCCTTGGGTCCCTTCCACAGCGACCAGATCACGTTGATGAAAAACAGGATCTGCGTTGCGGCAACGAACAGCGCGGACACGGTGATCGCGGCGCTGAGATCCTGCGCCGATGCCGGCAGGAACTCGGTGTCGCCCATGGCGAAATAGCGCCGCGGTACGCCCTGGAAGCCGAGGTAGTGCATCGGCAGGTATATCGCGTACGTGCCGAGGAACGTCATCCAGAAGTGCCACTTGCCGAGCGTCTCGTTGTACATCGTGCCGGTGATCTTCGGCCACCAGTGATAGATGGCGCCGAACACCACGAGGATTGGCGATACGCCCATCACCATGTGGAAGTGTGCGACGACGAAATACGTGTCGGACAGGGGCAGGTCGATCGTCACGTTGCCAAGGAACAGGCCCGTTATGCCCCCGTGAATGAACGTAAAGATGAAGCCGATTGCGAACAGCATCGGCACGCGCAGATGAATATTGCCCTCCCAGAGCGTGAGAATCCAGTTGTAGACCTTGATGGCCGTCGGCACCGCGATGATCAGCGTTGTCGTCGCGAAGAAGAAACCGAAGTACGGGTTCATGCCGCTGACGTACATGTGGTGCGCCCAGACGATGAAACTGAGGCCGCCGATTGCGACGATCGCCCAGACCATCATGCGGTAGCCGAAGATGTTTTTGCGCGCGTGGGTGGACAGCAGATCGGAGACGATACCGAACGCGGGCAGCGCGACGATGTACACCTCCGGATGGCCGAAAAACCAGAACAGGTGCTGGAACAGGATCGGGCTGCCGCCGGTGTAGCCGGGATTCGCGCCCATGGAACTGATTGCGGGCATGAAGAAGCTCGTCTGGATGGACTTGTCGAGCAGCATCATGATGGCGCTGACGAGCAGGGCCGGGAAGGCAAGGAGGCCCAGGATCGTCGCCATGAAAATACCCCAGACCGAGAGCGGCATGCGCATCAGCGTCATGCCGCGGCAGCGTGCCTGCAGCACCGTCGTCACGTAGTTCAGGCCGCCCATCGTAAACGCGACGATGAACACCGCGAGCGACACGAGCATCAGCACGATGCCCCAGTCGATGCCGGGCGTACCCGGCATGATTGCCTGCGGCGGGTACAGCGTCCAGCCGGCGCCGGTCGCACCGCCCGGGACGAAGAAACTCGCGAGCAGGATCAGTACGGACAGCAGGTACACCCAGTAGCTGAGCATGTTCATGTAGGGGAATACCATGTCCCTGGAGCCGCACATCAGCGGAATCAGGTAATTACCGAAACCGCCGAGGAACAGTGCAGTGAGCAGGTAGATCACCATGATCATTCCGTGCATCGTGATGAACTGGTAATAGTTCTCGGGCGTAATGAACGCGAACGTGTCCGGGAAGCCGAGCTGCAGGCGCATCATCGACGACAGCACCAGCGCGACGACGCCGACGACGATCGCGGTGATGCCGTACTGGACCGCGATGACCTTGTGGTCCTGGCTCCAGATGTATTTCGTGATGAACGTTTGCGGATCGTGATGCTCGATCTCGTGATCGCGATCGGCAATTGCGACGTAAGCCATCGAAAACCCCTTACTGCGTTTGCGTGACGAGCCCGACCATCTTGTCCGAGTCGGGCTTGAGCGTATTGATGTAGGCGACGAGGTCGTTTATCGCCGCCTCGTCTTCGAGAATCCGGCCCATGAAGCCCATCTGCTTGCCGTAGTAATCCGATGGGTGCGAGCCGCGGATGCCTTCCTTGAAATATTGAAGCTGCCTGGCGATGTACCAGTCGTTCATACCGGCCGCGCGCGGCGCGTTCAGCGCCTGTATGCCCTGGCCCTGTGCACCGTGGCAGTAGGCACACGTCCTGTAGAGCTTCTCGCCTCTTGCGACGTCACCGTCGATCGTCGTGGGCGCCGGCGTGTCGGGCAGCGTCCGGATATGCGCGATGACGTTATCGATCGCGGCTTCGTCGGTCAGCGTCGCGGCCATCGGCGCCATCTGCCGGCCGTAGACGTCGTCCTCGTGCGTGCCGCGCAGGCCGTTTTTGTAGCTCAGGATCTGGCGCTTGAGATACCACGCACTCTGGCCGGCCAGCTTCGGCGCGTTGAGTGCCTTCAGGCCCTCGCCCTGCTGGCCGTGACAGGATGCACAGACCGCGTACTGTGCGGCGCCGATAGCGGCGTTGCCGGGGCTCTTCGACTGCGTCTCCAGGAACGTCGGCTGCCGCTCGAGCCACGTATTGAAGTCCTCGAGCTCGTCGACCACGACCATGCCGCGCATCGTATGGTGTGCAATGCCGCAGAGCTCCTCGCAGAGCACTTCGAAGCGCCCCGTCTCGGTCGGTGTGAACCACAGGTAGGTCTGCATGCCCGGAACGAGGTCCATCTTTACGCGGAACTGCGCCACCGCGAAGTCGTGCAGCACGTCCTTGGAACGCAGCAGGAACTTGACGGGACGGTCGATGGGGATATGCACTTCGCCGCTGTACACGAGCCGGTCGTCCTGCCCGTTCGGATCGTCCGGGTCCAGGCCGAAGGGATTGTCGTCGGATATGCGCTCGGCATCGACCTCACCGAACTTGCCGTCTTTGCCCGGCAGCCGATACGTCCAGTGCCACTGCTGGCCCACCGCCTCGACGGCGTGCGCCTCGTCGGGAACCTCCACGAAATTGGCCCACACGACGAGACCCGGCGCGAGCATAGCCACGACGCCGAATGCGGTCAGCACCGTCAGGATCGTTTCGAGTCGCTTGTTTTCGGGCTCGTACGTCGCCCGCGCGCCCTCCCGGTATCGAAACCGGATGATCGCGTACGCCATGAACAGGTTCAGCGCCACGAAGACGAGCCCGGTTATGTACACCGTGATATCGACCGTCGTGTCGATCAGGCCCCAGTTCGAGGCCAGGTCCGTGAACCACCAGCCGTTCTCGGCAAACTGGCTGTAAACGTGGAAGATGACCGTACCGATAACGAGCAGAATCAGGACTACAGCGAATGGCATAACTCGGACATCCCTCTAATCGTTGTTGCATAAAGAGCGCCGCCAGCCATCTCCTGTGCCGGCGGAAGCCTGTTTTTTCAGTTCGCGCTTCGTGTGATTTGCAACTCCGTGTTGCAATGCCCCGGATAGAAAGCGGGTTTTTCGCGCGTAATCCTGACACCTGCGAACTGTTCCCCGGGGGACGAGGATAGAGGAATCAGGCATCGATTTCCACAGCGCAGGAGCCGCCGGAAGCCTTGTGGAATCAGGGCTTGCGCCATTCGCTACCGCGGGGCGGGCCGCCCGGTCCGGACGTGCGGCAAAGCCGCCGGAAACCGCATCAGGCGAAACTATTTCGGCGCCCGCGGGTTGCAAGGCTCACGCCCAGCGTGGCCAGAATGCCGGCCGTGAATCCCGGAACTGCCTCGTACAGGCCATAGCTCCGCTCCTTGAACACCAGTACCCAGAGGATACTGGTCAGGAAGCCGGCCAGCATGCCCGCCGCGACGCCGGCGCGCGTCGTGTGGCGATAGTAAAGCAGGCACAGTACGACCGGGCCGAACGCGGCGCCCAGCCCGGACCACGAGAACAGCACGAACCAGAAGATGAACTTAGCCTCGGGTATCGCGAATGCGATGCCCGCGGCACCGATCAGGATCGTCAAGACCTTGCCGTAGCCCGCGAGCTGGTGATCGCTTTTGCGGCTGCCGAATATCTTCTGCACCGTGTCGCGCACGACGGCCGACGATGCCAGCAGCAACAGGGAGTCGACGGTCGACATGATGGCGGAAAGCACGACGACAAGGAGAACGCCGGCGAGGATTGGCGGGAACAGCTCGTTGGAGAGCTTCGGAAAGATGCTCTCGGGATCGGCAAGTCCCGGATAAAGGGCCCGTCCCGCGATGCCGGCCGTGACTGCGCCGAATAGAAAGATGAGCAGCACGACGACGGAAACGATTCGCGCCTTCCTGAGTTCCTCATCATCGCGTGCGGACATGTAGCGCACCAGTAGCTGCGGTACGCCGAGAAATGGCAGCCCGATCGCCATAAAACTGGCGATACCGATCCAGCCCGCGACACCGGTGTCGGTGAGGGAAAACATGTCGAGCAGCGCCGGATCTTCGGCGACCAGCGCCGAACGGACGCCGCCGATGCCGCCTGCCGCTGCAATGGCAGCCACAGGCACGACGATGAGCCCGGCCAGCATCAGCACGCCCTGCAACACGTCCGTATAGGACACGGCTTTGTAGCCGCCAATAAACGTATAGCCGATGATGATGGCCGCGCCGATGATGACGCCGGTCCCGTAGTCCGTTCCGACGAAACCGCTAAGCGCCTTGCCCGACGCGACCATCTGCGCCGTCACGTAGGTCGTCACCATGACCAGAATGATGACGACCGCGATTCCGCGGATGACGTGCTTCGGGTCGCCCAGTGCACCGGCCAGAACGTCGGGTACCGTGATCGAATCGGTCGCATCGCTGAGTCGCTTCAGTCTGCGCGAAATAAGCCACCACGACAGCGCAATACCGATGGCTTCTCCGACAACGACCCAATAGGCCTGCGCCCCGACCGCATAGCCCATGCCGGTCAGGCCGAGCAACAGCCAGCCGCTTTCTCCCGTCGCATTGGTGCTGAACGCAACGACCCAATACGGGAGTTTCTTGCCGGCGAGAAAAAACCCGCTGAGCGTCACCGTCTCGCGCCGGCTCCAGATCGCGAAACCCGCCAGCATCGCGAGGTAAACGACGAGTACGGCGAGCGTTACGGACATGCGCGTGTCGACGATACGCTTGCGCGCGTCAGTGACCCGCTGCGCCGATCGGCGAACCGGGAGGCACGTTGACCGCCGGCAGCTCGCCGACGCTCGCCGGATCGTCGCGCATGCGCGCGATCGAATTCCGGGCCAGCGCGTAGTGAGCGCGCAGCGAGCGACCCGCTGGCAGCTGTGCCTGGAGCCAGCGGTCGAGCTGATTGACCGCGTCGAGCGCCAGTGCGCGAACGTCTGCATCGGCTTCCGCATCGACCGCGAGCCTGAGCAAGCTGTTCAAAACGATCGTATTCGTTTGCCGGCGAATGTCGCCCTGGTCAACATCAGCACCGGCATACCAGGTTGCTTTCAAAAGCCGATCGAGCAGCTCGCCGAAACCCGGCGCGCCCGAACGCGCCATGCGGGCCGCACGCTCCGGATTCAAAAGGACATCGAGCGTCAGTGTCGCCCCGGCTGCCGCCGGCGCAAGGGGATCGAACGTCGACCCGGTTTCCCTGGCGAACGTCTCGCGATTCAGCGGATAGCCCGGCGGACGTGGCGGAATCAGCGCAACGATTCGCGCCGGCAACGCAAGCACATCAGGATGCAGCGTGCGCAGCAGCGCATCGATCGCACGCCGCTGCCGGGTACCGTCAACCGGCACCGGCAGCGGCTGGCCGTCGCCACGGAGCGCGTAGGTAAACCGGGTTCCACCGATCAGTTTGCCGACCGCCTCGATCTGGAACCGGTGCAGAAGATACACGGGGACCAGTACCTCCTCGAGCGTTGCGTACGGTAGCCCCGGCTTCAGATTGCGTTCCGAGAAACGCTCGAGAGCACGCGATCGAAGCGCGAGGAGATGCTCGAGCTCTATAATCGGATCGGCGCCGTTGTCCCAGAGATTACCCTGCGGGTGCGCGGTGCCCGAGGCGCGCGCATCCGCGTCCGCAACGTACGCAAAGCCGTCCGCGATCGTCGCATCGAGTATTGCCTGCCGCGCAGACCTGGCATCGACGTCCGGGCCGAAATCCTGATACGCATAGCGCACCACCCGCTTGTCCCAGGCGCCGATACCCTCGTCGTAGGCAGCAGAAAAATCGAGTGCGCCATCCGACCCGATCGTCACCAGCGGAAACGGGTAGTCCATGACCGACGCGCGATCCTGCGCGCTGGCGGCGAAATTGTGTTCGAAGCCGAGCGTGTGCCCGACCTCGTGCGCCGACAGCTGGCGAATCCGCGCGAGCGCAACGTCGAGCATCGCGTCGGCGCCGGCGTCGGTGTCATAGGGACCCAGAAGACCCTCGACGATCAGATAGTCCTGGCGAACCCGGAGCGAGCCGAGCGATACGTGCCCCTTCAGAATTTCGCCGGTTCGGGGATCGATGACCGACGCGCCGTACGACCAGCCGCGCGTCGACCGGTGCACCCACTGGATGACGTTGTAACGAACGTCCATCGGATCGGCGTCATCCGGGAGCATCCGCACCTGGAACGCATCCTTGTAGCCTGCCGCTGCAAACGCCTCGTTCCACCAGCGCGCGCCGTCGAGCAGGGCGGTGCGCACGGGCTCCGGCGTACCGGGGTCCAGGTAGTAGACGATCGGTTCCACGGCCTCGCTGACGGCCGCGTTCGGGTCGACCTTCTGCAGCCGATGCCGACGCGCGTAGTTCACGTACAGCGGTTCGCCGATCGGCCGAGCATAATCCGCGAAGCCGCTGCCCTGGTAGACGAGTCCGATGACGCCGGCCCGCGGGTCGTACGGCAGCGGCTCGTAGCCCGGCGGCGGCAGCCGTACGAACGAATGGTGCAGGTGCACCGTGACCGCGTTCGCATCGGGCACGACCGTCGGCAGCCATTGTCCCGTCGGTCGGCCGGTGAACGTCACGATCGCCTCGACCTCGGTGTTGTCGGGAAACGACCGGGTCCTCGGCAGAAAGACCGCGGAGCGGCTGGCATCGACAGCGTACTCGCCCTCCTCGAGCTCGCGCAGGCGATCCGCAATACCGTGGGCGTCGCGCAGGAAGAAGTCCGTCGCATCGACACGCACCGTGCCGTCGGCCTCGCTATCTACCTGGAATCCCCACAGGACCGAGCGCGCAAACGACTCTTCGACGGCCCGGGCTTCGGCGGAATCGGCGCCGGTTGCGCGATAGCCGAGATTGTCCTCGACGAGGAGCACTTTCGGCCCGCTGCGCAGGAAGCGCACGACCCGGGTTTCTCCGAGCTGGCCGCGGTCGAGGCCGAGGTCGTTCGAACCGACCCCGCGAGCGAGCGAAGTCTGGTACAGGAGCGGCTCATCGAATGCGTCGATACCGAACTTCAGTCGGCCCGCCGCGTCGTCCCAGTAAAGATCGACAAACCCGGCGAACTCCGTCTCGTTTTCGGCCGGCGCAGCCGACTGGGCAGAAGCCGTCGCGTCGGGCGTCGATGCATCGCACGCAGCGAGCAGCAACACAGACAAAGCTGCAATTAGGCCGGGTTTGCGCCGGGCAACGATCATTCGCGGCAAGCCCGCGTTTGTGAGCCTGTCGAGGTGTTACCTGCCCTCACTCCGATGCATCCCGGGTGATGCGTCCGGCGATGAGCCCGGCGATCAACAGAAACACGCCGATGCCGAACAGGTACTCGGGAAACACACGAAACACGCCGCAGTACAGGATCAGCACGATATTGACGATCTGAAACGCGTTGATCAGACGACTCTTGCGGATAACGGCTTTCGGGAAACGCAGCCGCGAAATCATCAGCAGTGCAAGCACGAACATTCCAATCGGAAGATAGAGGTGCAGCGGCAGGGACACGGCGACATCCTCGTGCCGGATCAGCACGAGAACCGCGGACGCAACAAGGCCGCCGCCGGCGGCCGTGATCGGGAAGCCGACAAACCAGCCGCTCCTCGGCTTGGAGGTCGTCAGGTTGAATCGAGCGAGGCGCATCGCGCCGGCCAGCACGAATACGCCGCAGGCGGCGAGCAGCACGCCAAACTGGCCGCTGTCGGTCGCGATACCTGCGACCTGCATGCCGGCATTGACGACGAGCACTGCGGGCGCGACGCCGAATGCGACCAGGTCGGCCATCGAATCGAACTCGGCGCCGAAGCTCGACGTGGCCTTCAGCAAACGTGCGGCAACGCCGTCGAACGTGTCGAGGATGCCGCACCAGACAATGAGCCACGCCGCGAACTCCAGGTCGCCGACCTGCGTCGTGACAATCGACGCGAGCCCGAGCAGCAGGCTCAGCGCCGTAAAGGAATTCGGTATCGTGTAACGCAGGACGCTCAAGGGCCGCGGCTCCTCCCGTGCTCGGGATCGGCGCCCATTCTGCATGGCGGGCCGCGGATTATCTAGAAGCGGTATCGCTCCCGAATAATCAGAATCAGCGGCGCCCGAACACGCGGGCCGACTGGATGCCGATCGGCCCGCGCGGCAGGACGATCTGCATCGGAACGCCGTCGCGCTCGATATCGACAATCACCGACTCACCGGGCGTGCCCTGCATCGTTTGCCGGAGGAGATCGCCGATTTCGAATACCCGGTTGCCGTCGTAGCGAACGATAGTGTCGCCGGACTGCAGGCCGGCGAGCTGTCCGGGCGACGACTCGAGCACGTGACCAACGGCGACCGAGGTCGGTTGCCCCGTCGCGGCGAGATAGCGCTCGTAATCAGCTTCGCCGAGTTCCGACCGCAGCATCGCGCTCGCGTCGGCGTTCGCTGGTGGAGGCTGGCCGTTGACGCGCGCCGCGAAGCGCGCCTGCATGGCCTCGACCTGCAGCTCCTCCTCGCGACGCAGGATGCGTTCCGCCTCGGCGAGAGAGAAGCCGCCCTGCATCAGGGCATCGAGTTGCCCTTCCGGAGACAGTCCGTCACGCGAACCACGGAAAAACGGCGCAAACGCCTGCTGTTCGCGGACCGCCGCTACGGATTGGGTCTCGGTTGCGGCATCGACGTCGCGAAGCCGCTCGAGCTCCCGGGCCAAATACTTAAGCTCCTGCTCGACCAGGCGCCGCGCCTCGCGCTCTGCGGCGAGCGCGGTCTCGAGCGTCTGCAGACGCGCCTCGGTGCTGGCAGACGCGTCGAAGCCCGGGGCCGTCGTCGCAGCCACGGTCTGCGGCTCGGGTGTTCTTAGCAATAAGGCTGCGGCGGCAAAACCAGCGGCAAGGCTAACCAGGGCGGCAAGTGCGATCTTCGACACGGTGAGTTCCTGTTGTTGCCTGTGTTATTGCTTCTATGTGACCGCTGAAAGCACGACCGGGTTGCAGAAAATTTTCATCGGAATAAATCCGGGAATAAATCAGGGGACATTCCGCCAGCTCGATCGACTCTGACGCACGCGATTGCCTGCCTCGCACTGCTGCGGCGCGGAATGTCCCCTACTCCACGACGCGCGCAGACACCACCTGGGCCGGGCACGCGCCACCCGTGTATGGACCGAGGCCGGTATTGACGCTCGCGATCTGGCCCGGCGCGATCTGACTGCGTATTTCCCGGATCAGCTGTCGTGAACGACCCGCGCTATCGCTGTACTGAACAGCAATTTGTACGTCGGTCACGATCAACGAGGTTTCGTTCTTGACGGACACGATCAGGTTGCCTTCCGCATCGGCATCGCAGCGACGCGGAATATAGTCCCCGGGATTCGTCGGCAGCTCCAGGCGCATGAGCCGCGCCGTTGCCGCTTTGCCGTAGTCTCCGCCGCTGTCTGCAACGGCCTTGTAATGGCTGACCGCCGCGGCTCGCTGGCCGCGCTGTTCCTTGATCGTGCCGAGAGCGTAATGCGCGGGTGCCGTCGGCAAGAGCTCGATGCTGCGCTCGAGATCGACGATTGCGGCATCCGTCTGCTTGAGTTCCTTGCGCGCCAGCCCGCGCTGCAGATGATAATAAAAAAAGTCTTCGCGACGGTCGATCGCGCGACTGTAGTTCGTTACCGCCATGTCGTGTTTGTCGGTTACCAGGCGTATGTCGCCTCGCAGCGCATGAAAATGCGCCTCGCCGTTGAACTGGCGCAGCGCTTCGTTCGCGAGCGTCAGAGCCTTGTCGAGATCCTTTTTCGCCAGCGCCTTGCGACCCTCATCGTAACTGTCATACGCCGGCTTCAATTCTCTCGTTTGGCGCATTGCCGCCTGGTAACTGTCGACGCCGAGCGTGCCGCCGGGCGGTAGCATCGCAGCGGTCTGGCGATTCGCAGCGACCCTTTCAGGCGACGGCGGATGACTGGAGAACAGCCCTGCAAGCCAGCTCTGGTTTCGGCCTTCGCTCAGGCGCACGAATGTCTCCTGCAGCGTCACGGCACCCTGTGGGTCATAGCCCGCTTTTGACATGTAGCGCATACCGTAAAGGTCCGACTCGAGCTCTGCGCCGCGGCTGTAGCGCAGCGACAAAAGCTGCGCGGCGACATTAGCGCCCCCCACCGCGAGATTTCCATAGTCGCTGTCGCTGGTCGCGATCGCCGTGCCGATCACCAGACCCTGCAGGAGCATGCCCCGCGACATCTGCTGCGCCGAGTGCCGGGCCGCCGCGTGGACAACCTCGTGCCCGAGGACCGCAGCCAGTTCCGCCTCGGAATTCAACTCCGCCAACAGGCCACGGTTGATCGCGATCTTCCCGCCCGGCAGCGCCCAGGCGTTCGGAACGGAATTATTCAATACCGAAAATTCGTATGGCAGATTGACGCCGCTCGCCGCGGCAACGCGGTTGCCGACATCACGCACGTAATTGTTGAGGGCCGGATCGACGTCGTAGGTGCCGCCCTGTGACTGGCGCATTGGCAGGTAGTTCTGCTCGCCCATAGCGATTTCCTGCGCGCCGCTGACGAGAATCAGTTCGCTTTCCCCGGTTACGGGGTTGACCGAACAGCCAGCCGTGAAAACGAGCAGGCAAAGCCACAGCGTCATTCTTATTTTCATGCGAAATTCCTCGTACGAGCCCGGCTTTTGGCGACCAAAGGTCTGGTATTATAGCGCCCTCGTTTCGAGGCAGCGCGCCGGGAAAAACCGACAAGAATCGCCCCCGGTTGCAGTACACGACGGCAATCGAATGGCGCGATCCGCGCGGCCATCGCGAGCCTTATATAACAGCAAGGGAGAATCCAGATGGGACTGTTTGATTTCGTAAAAGATGTCGGTCGCCAGATTTTCGACACCGATGCCGAGGCTGCCGATAACATCAAGCAACACCTCGAGATCAAAACCACGGGTATCAAAAACCTCGAGGTCGAATTCGATGACGGCGTCGTCACGCTCTGCGGCGATTGCAACAGCCAGGCAACGAAGGACATGGCGGTGCTCATAGCCGGCAACGTCAAGGGTGTGGAGAAGGTCGTGTCGGACGATCTTAAGGCACCACCGCCGCCCCCGAAGGAAGAAGCGAAGCCGGAGGAAGCGGAAGCCGAGTTTTACACGATCGTCAGCGGCGACACGCTTGGCGGCATCGCGAAGCGGTACTACGGTAAGGCGTCGATGTACATGAAGATCTTCGAGGCGAACCGCGAGATCATCTCTGACCCGGACAAGATCTATCCGGGCCAGACGATACGCATTCCTAAGGCCTGATATTCAAGGCGACGGAACGGCCCTGCTTCGAGCGGGGCCGTTTTTTTTACATCGGCTTCTGTAGAACTAACATTCCAGGAACGCTGCTGTGGCCGGCGCCCGCGGCGCGCGGTATGACGAAGCCCTGGTCCTGATCGCCCAATGCCCGATGAGCTAAATCTCTGGCGCCTTGCCGCCGGGCTCGGACTGTTTCTGTTCGGCATGCATCAGCTCGAGCAGGCGCTGATCCAGCTGGCGGGCCGCTCGTTCAAGAAATTCCTGAAGCAGTACACGGCGAAGCCGTCGCGCGGGGTGATTGCGGGGGCGGTATCGACGGCTGCGCTGCAGAGCAGCTCGGTGGTCAGCCTCATCGTCCTGGCGTTCGTCGGCACCGGCATTATCTCGCTGGGGAGCGCGATCGGTATCGGCTTCGGATCGAATCTCGGCACGACGATGACCGGCTGGATCGTGGCAACGATCGGTTTCAAGCTCGACATCGAAGCGCTCGCTTTGCCGCTGATAACGCTTGGCGGATTCGGCGTCGTATGGTCCGCAGCGGGCACGCGGCGCGCAGGATTCAGCCATCTCGTTGCGGGTCTCGGTCTCATGCTCATGGGGCTCGAATTCATGAAATCCGGCGCGCTTCTCGCGACGGAGCTGTTCGACCCAGAGGCCCTTGCAGGATACCCGGGGATCGTCTTTCTGCTCGCGGGACTTGTCGTTACTGCCGTCATCCAGTCCAGTTCCGCAACGATAATGATCACTCTGAGCGCGCTGTATGCGGGTGCCGTGCCGCTGGCGTCCGCCGCGGCGATTGCGATCGGGGCGGATCTCGGTACGACGATTACGGCGCTCCTCGGTGCGCTCGCCGGATCGGTGGCGAAAAAACGCGTTGCCGCGGCGCTGGTGCTATTCAACGTCGTAACCGACACGATTGCATTCGTCTTCCTGCACCCGTTGCTTTGGGTCATAACGGAATTTCTCGGCATCCGGGACCCGCTGTTTTCACTCGTCGCGTTCCATTCCCTGTTCAATCTTATGGGCGTATTCCTGTTTCTTCCGTCCATAGGTTTCCTGAGCCGTCGTCTCGAGTACATGTTTACCGAAGACGAGGCACCGCTGCTCCGCCACATCACGGGCACCGACAGCGCCGTGCCGGAGGCAGCGATCGAAAACATCACGCGCGAGACCTGGCGATTGATCGATCAGGCGGCAGCGCTGAATCAGTATGTTTTCGATTTACCGCCCGATTACACGTTTTACGACAGTGAGGAAGACCGAGCCGGTGTCGAAATCTTTGCCCGGACTGCCGACTACGAGCACTGCTATGCCGAACTCAAGGAGCTCGAGGGCGCGATTCTGGCGCACGCGCTCGAACTCCAGGGGGCCGAGCTCGACGTCGACGAATCCCGCAAGCTGAGCCAGCTCGTGCCGTCAATTCGCAACGCGGTGCACGCCGCCAAATCCATGAAGGACATTTACGCGGACCTCAGGCAGTTTCATGACGCCGTCGACGACCGGTTTCATGCCTATTTCGAGCAGTTTCGCGAAGGCGTCCGTGAATTTTACGAGGCACTGCAAGGCCTGAGGTCGTCAAGTTTGCCCAACCTGCGCTTCGAGGCGATCGTCGAGCTCAAGAACAAAAGCGAGGCTGTGCACCGGCGCATGCACAGGCGCATTTATGACGAAGTTGCACGCAACGAGCTCAGCCGGGTGCAGATATCGACACTATTGAACGTGAATCGGGAGCTGTACGTGTCCAATCAGAGCCTGATATCCGCGCTTGCCGACGCACTGCTCGACATGAAGTCTGCGCGGGACTTTCGGAGCATTCCCGCGCACGGGTAGGTGAATCTCCGGATTCAGAAACGCCGCCGATTCGCCCTACCATGGGTCCGCTACCGATTCGGGAAAACGTGATGGCCTATACACTGGAAAGCGTTCTGGACGATCTGCGCGAGGACCACCGCAACATGTCGACGCTGCTCGATTTGCTCGAGCACGAGACGTCCCGACTTCGCGATGGCGACGACCCGGATTTCGATTTGTTGCTCGACGTCATGCGCTACATGACGGTCTATGCAGATGCCGTGCATCATCCGAAGGAAGACCTGGTTTACGCGCGCATGCGGGCGTCGAGCGACGAGCTCGACACTTCGCTGGATTCCATCGAGCAGGACCACGACGACATCGCCGAGCTCGGCAACACGCTGCGCACGGACATTTCTGCGATTGTCTCGGGGGTTGCCGTCAAGCGCTCCCAGGTTCTCGATGACACGAGGTCCTACGCAGACCGCCTGCGCCGCCATATGGCCTGGGAGGATCGGGAATTGTTCCCGAAAGCGGATGCTCTGGCACAGCGCCCCGACATCGAGCTCGAGGGCGATATCTTCGCCAGCCGCGATCCTGCGTTCGGATCCGCACGCGAAGCGTCGTTTGATAATCTCCTGAAGGCAATCAATCTGTCTTCACAACAATAAAGTGACGACGACAGACTTTTTCAACGCACTGGCGGGTGGTGCACTGATCGGGCTGTCGGCGGCGCTGCTGCTGGTGCTAAACGGCCGCGTGGCGGGCATCAGCGGCATCGTCAACGGCGCGGTTGAACAAGCCGGTATCGAGCGGCTGTGGCGTGCCCTGTTTCTCGCTGGCCTCGTGCTCGGCGCACTGATCTACAGCCGCATGGTACCGGACGACTTCGCACTCCGGACCGAGCTCGGCTGGCCCGTGATTGCGGCGGCAGGATTCATTGTCGGTATCGGCACGCGCATGGGCAGCGGGTGTACGTCCGGTCACGGCGTCTGCGGGATCAGTCGGCTGTCACCACGATCCATCGTCGCGACGGTGACGTTCATGGCGCTCGGCTTTACCTCCACGTACGTCGTTCGCCACATGCTGGCGCTGCCGATATGACGCGCACGCCGGTGATTCTGGTCATGGCGGCAGTTGCCGGCGTCGTGTTCGGTTTTGGGCTGGCGCTTTCCGAGATGATCAACCCGCGCCGCGTGCTCGCGTTTCTCGACGTCGCGGGCCGCTGGGATCCCACACTGCTGTTCGTCATGATCGGCGCAATTCCGGTTGCGGCCGTCGGCTATGCAGTGACGCGCCGTCAGAGCCGGCCGCTGTTTTCCGAGCGATTTTTTCTGCCCGAGCGTCGCGACATCGACGCCAGGCTGCTGGCAGGCGCCGCACTGTTCGGAATCGGTTGGGGTCTCGCCGGCTATTGTCCGGGCCCTGTCGTGGCGATGCTGTCGCTGCAGTGGCAGGAGCCGGTCGTATTCATCGCGGCAATGCTCACAGGGTCGCAGCTGTACCGGGGCATGACGGCTTAGGCGCTCGGGCGAGCGCCCCGAATCACGCGCTATCCGCGGCCCGTCAGGCCGTCCGGTCCGCCAGTTTGCCGGTCTCGGACTGCTGCTTGGAGTCGCGCCGATCGCGCTGCGTGACCATACGTTCGTACAGCGTCTCGATGCAGCGGCTGCCGGTTTTCTCGAACGTGAACGGCAATATCGCGTGGATCGCACAGCACAACGCCGCGCGCAGCATCGCGAGGCTGAAGCTCATCGCGGTGACGAAATGCTCGCCGTAGGTCTCGCCTACGGAGGCTGGATGCTCGGTGAATTTGCGCATCAAGGACATGGATCTCCCTCCCTCAGGTCCTGATTATCGTTTGCTCATGGGTGACATTTGTTGCTTTTTCTTGCACCATAATCGCAAAATATGAAACGTTCGTTCTTTCTTGACCGAAAAAGTGTGACGTATGGACGAAAAAGACCTCCGAATCCTGCGCGTTTTGCAGGGTGACGCCGGGCTCTCGATGAGCGAGCTCGCCGAGCGGGTGGCCTTGTCGAAGACCGCTGTCTGGCGCCGCGTGCGTGACCTCGAGCTGCGCGGCGTGATCCGGCGCCGCGTGACGCTGCTCGACCCCGAATCCCTCGGCTTCGGGTTGACTGTCTTCGCACTGGTCCGCACGAACCAGCACAGCGACCAGTGGTTTACCCGCTTCGAGACCGCGGTCGCATCGATCCCGGAGATTCTCGAGTTTCATCGCACCAGCGGCGACATCGACTACATGCTGCGCGTGGTTGCGCGGGATATGCGCCACTACGACGAGGTTTACAAGCGCCTGATCCGCACCGTGGATTTCGCGGACGTGAGTTCGACGTTCGTCATGGAAACGTTCAAGGCGGATACCCGGCTGCCCATCTGAACCCGCCGCTGTAAGTGAAAGTCGCAATGGCGTACGATGGAATGCGCGTTAGACTTTTCAGGCAATATCGCACAGCGAGGAATGGCGCATGTTCAGCATCGAAGCGATCATGAGCACGGATCTGATCACGGCGCCGCCGTCGGCGACGCTCGCCGATGCCCGACGACTCATGCATGCTAATCGTATTCATCATTTGCCCGTGGTTGACGAGGATGAGACGCTGGTTGGCCTCGTCACGCTGACAAATGTGCTCGCGGCGACGGATTCGATTCTGCGCGACCCGGACAATCGCCTGCACGCCGAAGACATAAAAATCAAAGACGTCATGGTTACCGATCTCGCGACGGTGGACGAGCATGCCAGCCTCCGCCAGGCCGCACTGTTCATCGAGAAACATCGAATCGGCTGCCTGCCGGTCGTCACCGACGGCAAGCTCCGCGGCATTATCACGGACACCGACTTCGTCGCTGTTGCAATCAATCTGCTCGAGCAGCTCGAAGATACCGAGCCGGAGGACGCGGAGCTCGCCTAACTCGCCTGTGGCTCAACGGGCGGTGCTCGCCGCTCCAGCCAGTGCTGCGCGTCGCGCTCCGAGCCGATCAATATCGCCAGCCAGCGGGTATCCTCGTTATGCTCGAGCGCGAGCTTCAGGGTCATCGTCAGCGGCACGGACAGCAGCATGCCGACCGGTCCCAGCACCCAACCCCAGAAAATCAGGCCGGTGAACACGATGAGCGGTGAAATCCCGACGCCGTAACCCATCAGGCGCGGTTCGAGAAAGTTACCGAACACGATATTGATAGCGATGAATCCGAGCGCCGTGGCACCGGCTTCGCCCGGGCCCAGCTGGACCAGGGCCAGAAGAACGGGCGGAACGGCGGCGATGATCGAGCCGATCGTCGGCACGTAATTCAGGAGGAATGCCAGCATCGCCCACAGCAACGGGAAGTCGACGCCCAGCGCCCAGGTGACAATACCGGCGCATAGCCCGGTTGCCACGCTGACCACGGTCTTGATGCCGAGGTAACGCCCCAGATTGGACAAAAACCGGCGGGGGCCGTCCATCGATCCCGCCCGGCGCCCGAATGCGGCCTCGAGCTTCGTCTGCGCCGTCGACGCCTCGAGCAAAATAAAGATGACCGTGAAGAAGATGAGAAAGACGTTGGTCAGCAGATCCTTTAGGCCGTTCAGTATGCTTGCCGCAAGTCCCATTGCCCAACCGGGGTCGATCATGTCGCCCAGGCCCTGAATCGAATCGTCGCCGTTCACGTACTCGACGACGAAACGTACGACGCGCTCGACAATGCTGTCCAGGCGTGCCTGATACGTCGGCAGCGCCGCCGTGAAATCCGCAATCGAATTTCCGACGATCGTACCGACGGCGCCGAGGATCAACATGATGATCGATACGATGATCAGCGCTGCGAGAATCGACGGCACGCGATTCTTCTGCATCCAGAGCATGGGCCGCACGGTGATCAACGACAGGAACGCCGCAAACAGGAACGGCACGAGGAGTACCTTCGCGAGCTGCATGCCATAGACGACGATGACGACCGCTGCGAGGCTGAACAATGCGCCGCGTTTTTGTGGGAGTGCGTCGTCCAAGTGAGAAGATCCGGAAGCGGGTGTCCGCGAAATGATCGCATATGCCGTGCCTGCCCGCATGCCGGTTTGCTATGCTCCCGGAATGCGTAGCCCAGAGGATCGTTTGCCATGGTCGCCGTAAATTCCGAAATGCTGCCATTGGGCACCGAAGCGACCGATTTTGCGCTGCCGGATCCCGATGGAACGCTTCATCGTCTCGCAGACACTGCGAATGCCTACCTGGTGATGTTCATCTGCAACCACTGCCCGTTCGTGAAGCACGTGCGCGGAGAGCTTGCCCGCATCGGCCGCGAGTACGGTGCGAAAGACGTCGCGATCTATGCGATCAACAGCAACGACATCGACAGACACCCGGACGACAGCCCGGAAAAAATGCGCGATGAAATACGTGAGCAGGGCTACACGTTTCCCTACCTGTACGACGCCGACCAGTCCGTCGCCAAAGCCTATCGCGCCGCGTGCACCCCGGACTTTTTCGTCTTCGACAAGAGTCGCAGCCTCGTCTATCGCGGTCAGATGGATGACAGCAGGCCTTCGAACGGCATCCCGGTCACCGGCCGTGACCTGCGTGCCGCCCTGGATGCGGTACTCGCCGGGCAGAGCGTAAAGATTGAGCAGACACCGAGTATCGGCTGCAACATCAAATGGCGGCCCGGTAACGAGCCTGAGTACTTCGGCTGAGGAACTACCGCACGTGGAGCGGGCTGCGGCCCGCCCTGCGGTCAGAAGAAGCCACCCTCATCGGGCCGGCGCCTGGGAACGTACAGCTCGGCTTCATCAGGCGTCAGCTGCTCGATCCTGATGCGCCAACGGGCCAGCGTCGAACTGATGCGCAGCTGATACGTACCGCCTTCCTTGAATAACTTGATGCCGTTGCCCTTGTGCTTCGTGTGCAGTACGCGTCCGACGTGCCGACCCGTGCCGGCTTCGACCAGCGTGACGTCCAGCGCGACGAGCTGGTCGTAATCACCATCCAGGCGCCAGTCCAGGATCCATGGAGCCTCGACCTCGAATTCTGTCGTCGTCTGGCTGCTGCTGCCTGCGAACTCGCGAACCAGCTCCGCCGCATCGGCGGTCTCCGCCACCACCGCGCCCAGTATGCAGAGGACTGCGGGCAGGATTTGGTAATTCATCGCTGTCTTTCTACCTCCTCTTTTTGTCGGACCCGGTCGATTCACTGAGACCAGGGCTGCGGGCATTGGTTTCAGGTTGGCGCCACGGCATTATACGAATCCCGATCGCACGCTTACCCTCGCCAGCCGGGCATTGCCCGGCTGTTTCTCGTACTGAGGAAATCCCATGACCCGCCCCAAGATTCTCGCGTTCTCCGGCAGTATACGCAAAGCGTCGTTCAACCAGCGCCTGATCGAATACGCGGTTCAGGTCGCCCGTGATGCCGGTGGCGATCTCACACTGATCAGTCTCGCGGATTATCCGATGCCGATATTCAATCAGGACGACGAGGCC
>JBFHXQ010000009.1:0-19795 GCA_041598895.1 Woeseiaceae bacterium
CTGATAGAGCATGCCGTCGAACTGGCCAAAACCGCACGCCAGGGCGGTCTGCTTGCCCTCGAGGACGCCGAGGTACCTGACGATTTCATGAAGACGGGGCTCGGCATGCTTATCGACGGTCACCCCGCCGATGTCGTTCGCGCGATGCTTGCGAAGGACCTGAACCAGACGCTGAAGCGGCACAGCGATGGCCAGGACATCTTCAAAGCCATTGGCGACGTCGGACCCGCCATGGGCATGATCGGTACCCTGATCGGCCTCGTTCAAATGCTGGCGAACATGGACGATCCGAAACAGATCGGACCGGCGATGGCCGTTGCGCTCCTGACAACGCTCTACGGCGCGATCCTGGCGAACATGTTTGCGCTACCGATTGCCGACAAGCTCGCCGTTCGCAGCCGCGAGGAAAACACGAATAAATCTCTGATCATTGATGCACTGCTCAGCATCCAGGGAGGGCAAAACCCGCGTGTAATCGAAAACATGCTGGAAGCCTATTTGCCGCGCTCGAAACGCAAAGAGGAAGACGCTGACGGCTAGACCGATGGCCTGGGATCATGTCAGAAGCAGCTACGGAAAAGGCAGAATCAGGCGGTGTACCGGCATGGGTAATGACGTTTGCCGACCTTATGACGCTGTTGATGTGTTTTTTCGTATTGCTCCTCGCATTTTCCGAAATGGACGTCGCAAAATTCAAGCAGCTGTCCGGTTCGATGAAGGAGGCCTTCGGCGTCCAGTCTGAAATAGACGTGCGCACGATACCGAAGGGAACGAGCCTCATCGCCCAGGAATTCAGTCCCGGCAAGCCGGAGCCTACGGCCTTGAACGAGGTTCGGCAGTTCACGATCGATTCCAATCGCAATACGCTCGACGCGCTGGATCGGGAGCTCAAGGAAATCAGGGAAACCCGGGAGCATGCGCGTCGTCTTCGCCTTGCCCTGAAAGAAGAAATCGAGGAAGGCAGCGTGGCGATCCGGACGGAGGGAATGAAGGTCATCGTCCACATCAAGGAGAAAGCGTCCTTCGATTCCGGATTTGCCGATGTCAAGCCGGATTTCATGCCGGTTCTCCAGAAGATTGCGGGTCTGCTCGATTCGAATAGCGGCGATATTACGATTTCCGGCCATACCGATGACGTGCCAATCGGAAATTCGCAATATAGATCAAACTGGGATCTGTCTACGGCACGGGCCGTATCCGTGGCGCACGAGCTGCTCGGGAAAGCGGACCTCTTGCCCGAGCGGGTAACGGTAACCGGGCACGCCGACACCCGACCGCTCGCACCAAATGACACTCCCGAAAACCGTGCCAACAATCGACGGGTCGATATCGCGATCGTTCGTGGCAAGGAGATCGATCAGTTACGCAGCTTGAGCATTCTCGAGGCTGCCGCGCCGAAACTGGAGACAGAAGACAATCCAATGGACCTTGAGGCAATCGAGCAATGAGCATCGAGCGTGAAAAAAGACGATCTTTCCGGGTCAGCGAATCCGCCTACGTCAAATTCGAGGTCCTTACGGACGCGGAATTCGACGAGGGCCTGGAGCGGCGCAAGCTCCGGCTGGGTATCAACGATGACGCCCAGGCGCTGCTTGTCGACATCGACGCACGCCTGAGCGAATCGATGTATCTGCTGAGTGCCGAGTCCGAGCAGGTCGGCAAATGCATCACTCTGCTTAACGACAAGCTCAACGTGGTGCTTCAACAGCTCCCCGGCCTGCGCAAGGCCAAGTCGGATATTGCCAAGAACCCGCCGCAGACCTGCGATCTGAGCGCAGACGGGATGGTATTTGCTGCGGACCAGAAGTTCGCCGCCGGCGCCAAGCTGTATTTACAGTTTCTGCTGACATCGGACAACCGATTCGTCGAAACGTTTTGCAGGGTCGTTCGAGTCACGACACCCCCTGCCGGCAATAAGGAAGACAACGCGCCGTACGGAATCGCTGTAGAGTTCCACGGCATGAAGCCGGCTCAACGCGAAATATTGATCCAGCACATGTTCAGCCGGGAGTCCGAAACACTGCGCATGCGCCGACTGGAAATGGATGCAGCGAGCCGCTGACCCGCGAATCTGATTCGCTAGTTGGCGTGCTGTGTTTCCCGGCGAGCGCTATGCAATTTGTGCATCAGGCGCGCCTCGCCGACGTTCAATCCGCAGGTGCTCATGAGTTGGTCGACGCTCGCACCCCGTTTGGCCAAGCGAACGGCCTTTTCGAGCGGCAGCGACGCTTTGGATGGCGCAGCCGCCTGCGTGCTCCTGCGCGCAAGGGTCTTGACGACAGACTGCAGTTCCGCGACGCGTCGTTCGAGCCCAGGATCCCGTGCCGGCTTCGGCGCAACTGCGGCGGATTCATCCCTGGCGAGTGCGGCACCGGTCGGGCTGTTCCAGAATGCCTCGATACGTCTGAAGTACAGCTGGAAACGCAGGATCGCAAGTGCCGCCGCGCCCAGCAGCACAACGTTGGCAACGAGTAGGAGGGCAATGATCGTCGGTTCGGTCAGGGTCATCATGCGTGCTCATCAATGGTTGGTTTGTGTTCATCGTCGTCGGAGTCGGGGTCGGACTCCGGTTCGGGTTGCTGTTTTCTTTCGCGACGGTTCCCGGTTTCCCGGTCCTTGTGTGCCGGAGTTACCGGTTTCACGGGATAACTGGGGCCAATATTGCGAATGCCAGAAAAGAAGTTGGACATAGCTACTCTCTCGTTCACCATTTGTCGACGGTTGCGCGCAGTCGCAACATGGCCTGACCGTGGATCTGACACACGCGCGACTCCGTCACATCGAGAACCTCGCCGATTTCCTTCAGGTTCAGTTCCCTTTCGTAGTAAAGCGACAGCACAAGGCGCTCGCGATCAGGGAGTTTCTCGATAGCCTGAGCCAGGTTTTCACGAAACTGCGAGCGATAGAGTTCCTGGTCCGGCGTCGCCGATTTGGATGCGGGGGCCGGCCGATTCAGTGACGGCTCGTCCATCGTCTCCTCGAGGCTGAACAATCGACTGCTCGCGCTATCCGCCAGAATCTTGTAATACTCATCAATGGAAATCTCGAGGCGCTCTGCGATTTCCTCGGGTTGCGCTCGGCGGCCGGTTTCGCCTTCGATCGCATTGATCGCTTCCGTCACCTTCCGGTACTTGTGATGCACCGAGCGCGGCGTCCAGTCGTATTTGCGAATGTCGTCAAGCATCGAGCCGCGAATACGAATTCCGGCATAGGTTTCGAAGCTTGCACCGCGCTCAGGATCGAAGTTGCTTGCCGCTTCCAGCAGCCCGACCATCCCCGACTGCATGAGGTCGTTGATGTCCACCGTTGACGGAAGCCGCGCCGCCAGGTGCTGCGCAATTCGCTTTACGAGGTCGATGTTCCCGGTAATGAGGTCTTCGCCGGTAAAATCGGTGTCGGCGGCTACACTGCCATAGGTATTCATGCAACTTTTCCTGCGGAGGGCGACCGGGCATTCAGCAACCGTTCGAAAAAGAACTCGATTCCCCCTGACGGCGTGCTGCGGGCCGGTAGGGCGGAAATCTTGGTGGCGATATCACGCAGCGCGACAGCCGACGGGCTGCGAGGATATGCGTCCACGACGGCTTTTTGCTCCTGCACCGCTCTAACCAGATAGCTGTCCGCGGGAATATCACCCAGGTGCCGTAACACGACATCAAGATAACGATCAGTTACGTTCACGAGCTTTGTGAACAGGTGTCGGCCAGCTGTTGGCGTGCGGCTCTGATTCGTGACGACCTGGAAGTGCGATATGTCGTAATTCCGGCTGAATACCTTGATCAGGGCATACGCGTCCGTCAGTGATGCCGGCTCGTCACATACCACGACCACGGCGTGCTGTGCCGCCTGTACAAAGCGTGCCACCGTCGGCGAAATGCCTGCTGCTGTATCAATGACCAGCGTATCCGGCTGATCGCCGAGTTCGGCAAAGGCCTGAATCAGTCCGGCCTGCGCAGCCGGCGAAAGGTTCGTCATATCGAAGTTGCCCGACGCCGCGGGAATGATGCGAATGCCTCGCGGTCCCCGCAACGCGGTGCTCGCAAGATCGGTATCGCCGTTAACGACGTGTGCGAGGTTGAATCGCGGCTCCAGCCCGAGCAGAACATCGACATTTGCGAGGCTCAGATCCGCATCGAGCAAGTAGACATTGCGGCGCCTGGATCCGAGCGCGACGGCGAGATTGCACGCCACGTTGGTTTTTCCCGCGCCGCCTTTGCCGCTGGTCACGGCAAGCACCATTGCCGGCTCCCGTCGGATAAGCCGCTTGAGGTTCGTCTCCTGATTTCGGTCAGACATTGGCACTACTCAACGGCGCGTATTTTTCTGCCATCGTCGTTTCGTCGATTTGCGGATTGCTCGACTCCATACATTCGACCGCCTGATTGACGAGCCACAACCTTTTCCGGTCAGCAGCATGAAAATCTTCGGGGATACGCTGCCCGTCCGTCAGCCAGACGACCGGAAGATCATGGCGAATGAGCGTACTGAGAACGCATCCCAATTGTGCAGCCTCGTCGATTTTCGTGACGATGCAGCCTTCCAGCGGAACGCGGTTGAACATACGTACCGACTCGTCAAGACCCGATTCCTGTGCCGTGGCCGCAAGCGTCAGATAGAAGCGCACACGATCCTGGTGGCGACCGTACGCGGCGAGGCGGTCCGCGAGCTCACGATCACGCGGACTTCGACCTTCCGTATCGATGAGGACAAGACGCTTGCCGCGCACCCGATCGAGCGCCTCCGCAAGCTCATTGGAATTACTGGCGGAGTGGACCTTTGCTCCGATGATGTTCGCGAATGCCGTCAGGTGCTCGCATGCACCGATCCGGTATGCGTCCGCACTGATCAGGGCAATGTCGTCGTGCCAGTGCCGCATCGCAAACCGGGCCGCGATTTTCGCAATCGTCGTGGTCTTTCCGACGCCGGTTGGTCCGATAAGAGCAAACACGCCGCCGGCGTCCAGTAAATCGTCTTGCTTGACAGGTATGCTCCGCGCCAGCGCATTCAGCGGTCCGTGCCAGAGACTCTTGATCTCGTCGATTGGACCGAGGCGGTTGACGACCATTGTCGCCACGTCCGGCGCGATGCCGATTCGCGCGAGGTTGCTTATGACCTGTGCCCGCTGCGGTGATCGCAGCGCGGCATCTTTCCAGACGATGCCCGACAGCTGCGTCTCGAGGAGGCCACGCAGAGACGTAATCTCCTCCTGCACTTCCCGAACCGCTTCGAGACTCAACGAGTCCGGCAGCTCGCTGACCGACGTGGGTTGTTCATCCGGAGGCCGTTCCGTCGTGAGTTTCGCCGCCACGACGTCCGGCGCCGGAGCAGCTGGCGGCGGCGCGTCGTCATCCGCAAGCTTGGCGAGCGCGTCACCATTTATGACGTCCTTGACGTCGGGGTCCATTCCTAGCGCGCGCCTGACCAATGCCTCATCGTAGTCGATAGCCGCGATGACCTCGATACCGTCATCGACGCGCCGGTTTGACAGTATGACGGCGTCCGGTCCCTGGTCCTCACGAACCCGGCGCAGTACGCGACGCATATCCTTGTCCACATAGCGTTTAATTTTCACTGCCTTTCCTCACTCGTCTGCTTGCCCGCATTGCTCGTTTCGCTCGTTTACCCTCACACTTCCATAGTTCCAGCCGGATGCATCAGCTGATTGCTGCAACCATCTGAATGCGCTTGTCATCCGGAATCTCGTTGTACGCAAGCACGTGCAGATTGCGGATATTGCGCATCATTCGCGACATCCATGGACGGACTTGCGGCGCCACCAACAGCACCGCAGGGTCACCCGCAATCTCCTGGTTCTGTGCTTTTTCACTCAGCGACTGGTGTAACCTTTCCATCATTGCCGGCTCGAGACCGACATTGCCGCTGTCCTTGACGCTCTCGTTCAAGATTCGTTCCAATTCGGGATCCAGCGTGAAGACCGGCAACTCCGACCGCGTACCGGCAACGTTTTGCACGATCGAGCGGCCAAGTGCGACTCGCACGGTGGCCGACAAAACGTCGGGATCCTGACTCTTGGCGCCCTGCTCCGCCAAAGTTTCGGCGATCTTGCGAATGTTCCTGATCGGAATTTTTTCCTCCAGGAGGGTTTGGAGAACTCGTGTTATCACGCTCATCGGCAGCAGCTTCGGCGTGAGTTCCTCGACGAGCTTCGGCGACGAGGCGGCGAGCCGATCCATGAGCTGCTGACACTCTTCATGGCCCAACAGCTCGTGCGCATTGTCATTGAGCAACTGGCTCAAATGTGTCGCGACGACTGTTGCCGGATCGACAACCGTGTATCCGAGCATCTGCGCCTCTTCACGCTGCGCCGTATCGATCCAGTAGGCTTCGAGACCGAAAGCGGGATCCACGGTCTTAACACCGTCGACCTTGCCGAAAACCTGGCCCGGATTGATTGCGAGGTCCTTGTCGACGTGAATGTCGCTCTCGCCGACGACGACGCCTGCAAGCGAGATTCGGTACGCGTTCGGCGCAAGGTCGAGGTTGTCCCGTATGTGCACGGGCGACACCAGGAAACCGAGTTCCTCGGTCAGTTTCTTGCGCACGCCCTTGATTCGTGCGACCAGGGCGCCGTTACGCTGCCGGTCTACCAGCGGAATCAGCCGATAACCGACTTCGAGTCCGATCATGTCGACGGGGTCGACATCCTGCCAACTGAGATCAGGCAGCTGTACCTCCGGCTGGGCGTCGGTCTGCGCGACGCCGAGAGGTTCTCGGCGTTTCTGTGCAACCCTGTACGCCAGGTATGCACACGCCGCTGCAAGACTGATAAACGCGAAATTCGGCATGCCTGGAATAATCCCCAGCGTGCCGAGAATTGCGGCCGTCACAATAAATGTACGGTGATCGCTGAACAGTTGGGTAAACAGCTGATTACCCATGTCCTGTGAGCGTGATACCCGGGTGACAATGATCGCGACCGCGGTCGAGAGCAGTAGCGACGGTACCTGCGCGACCAGACCATCGCCGATCGTCAACAGCGTGTAATTGTGCACCGCGGTCGACAGCGCAAGATCGTGCTGCGTCGTACCGATGAGCAGACCACCGATAATGTTGATAAACAGGATCAGTATCGCTGCAACCGCGTCGCCTCGAATGAATTTGCTCGCACCGTCCATCGAGCCATAAAAGTCGGCCTCTTCCCCGATCTCGGCACGCCTTTCCCGCGCAGTATCCTGATCGATAATGCCGGCATGCAGGTCCGCATCGATTGCCATTTGCTTGCCGGGCATCGCGTCGAGCGTGAACCGCGCGGAAACCTCGGATACGCGGCCGGCGCCCTTGGTTACGACGACGAAATTGATGATGACGAGTATCGCGAAGATGACGAGTCCAACGGCATAGTTGCCGCCAACGACAAAGTCACCAAAGGCCTCGATGACCTTGCCGGCGGCCGACGTACCTGTATGACCGTTGAGCAGAACCACGCGCGTCGACGCGATATTCAGCGCGAGTCGCAGCAACGTCACGATGAGCAAAACCGTCGGAAAAACGGCGAAGTCGAGCGGCCGTCCCACGTATACGGTTGTGAGCAGGATCGCGACCGAGAGCGCGATGTTGAATGTGAACAGGATATCGAGCGCGAGAGGCGGCAGCGGCACCATCATCATTGCGAGCATCGCAAGCAGCAAAACGGGCATACCCATTCCGCGCACGATGTCGCCGAGATAACTGGTTGATCCGATGGCTGCCATGATTTAGCTGTGCACCTGCGTTCTAGGGGGACCGGAAGTCCGATTCATCGATGTCGATGACCGGCGGTTGCAGCCTTCGCTGACCGGGACGCAACGTCTCGTTGAGTTGGTAGATATAGGCAAGAATCTGGGCCACAGCGGTGTAGAGTCGGGCCGGAATTTCGCTGCCGATATCTGTCGTTCTAAACAGAACCCGCGCCAGGGGCGGCGCCGAAAAGAGCGGTATGCCGTGTTCCGTCGCGACTTCGCGAATTCGCTCAGCAATTAGATCCTTACCCTTCGCAATGACCTTCGGCGCACCCATTGTCGAATCGTCGTACTTGAGCGCGACGGCATAATGCGTCGGGTTTGTAATGACGACGTCTGCGCCCGGTAACTCCTCCATCATGCGGCGCGTTGCGATTTGCTGCTGCAGGGCACGAATTCGCGACTTGACCTCCGGCCTCCCCTCTGTTTCCTTGAGTTCGTCACGCACCTGCTGGCGCGTCATGCGCAGCTTTTTCTGGTATTGCCAGAGCTGAAAAGGAACGTCGGCCGCCGCTATCAGAATCAGACCCGCGCTGACGATGAGCATGGACAGGCCGCATATCTCCAGCGCGCGCCGGATTCCGCTCGCGACGGGCTGACGACCGAGACCCAACAGTTCATCGGCCGACCACCAGAGCCATGCGACCGCGATAAGCGCAACAATTCCGAACTTCGCTATCGCCTTCAGCAACTCGTTGAGGCTGTTGGCGCTGAAGATCCGCTTGAGCCCTTTCGCGGGATTCAGGCGTCCGAGTTTGAACGCCGCCGCCTGCAGGCTGAATGACCAGCCACCGATTGCCGCGGCGCTCAGGAATATCGCGACCAGGAGGATGCCGACGAACGGCGCGAGGCCGAGAAATGCAGGGCCCGCGACCTCGCCGAACGCCCGGACGATGTAGAGATCGTCGAACAGCAGTGCCCGCTCGATGACGAATGCACGCTCGAACGCCTGCATGAGTGGCTGCCCTAGGCTGCCTGAGAACAGGAGCAGCGAGCCGGCGCCGGAGAGCATGACACTCGTCATCGTCAGCTCGCGCGAACGCGGGACGTCGCCCTTCTTGCGAGCGTCCTCCCGACGTTTCGGTGTCGCTTGTTCGGTGCGTTCCTGTGCCTGCTCTTCATCCATGTCTGGATTCCTGTCGTGCTATCGCAACTCAAGCAGTTCCGAAACCGCGCTCAAAGACAGCTCCAGGAAGGAAGACACATTCTCCTGGAGTACGCCCATGTTTAAGAAAATGACCGCGAAACCCAACAACATGGCTACCGGGAATCCGACCGCGAACAGGTTTAGCGTCGGGGCTGCCCGACTCATGATTCCGAATGACAGATTGACGACCAGGATCGCTGTTACGGCTGGCAATGCGATCTTGACCGCAAACACGAAGACCTGACCGGTCCACGCGAGGATGTTCTCCAGCATACTGGTCGTGAGTCCGGCTTCCGCGGTCGGCATCGTCTGGAAGCTCGCCGCGAGCAACCGGATAAGCGTCAGATGTCCGTCGAGCGACAGGAAAATCAGCATGCCGAGCATCAAGAAAAGCTGTCCAAGCACCGGGATATTGACGCCGCGCTCGCGATCCAAGAATACGGCGAACCCAAGCCCCATGCTCATGCCGATAACCTGTCCGCCGAGCGCGATCGCGTCGAAGACAAGCTGCACTAAGAATCCCATTGCGGCGCCGATCGCGACCTCCTGAATCATCGTGACCAGACCCGCCGCACTCAACACATCCAGCGTCGCCGGAGTCGGTATCACCGGAGCGATCACTGCGGTCAAAGCGACCGCGAGCAGCAGCCGTACCCGCGTCGGCACGAAGCTCCCGCCGATGACGGGCATTACCATCAAGAAGGCGCCAATTCGGACGAACGGCCAGACATAGATCGCCAGTATTTCGATCAGCGCCTGCAGATCCACTTCCATACTCATTTTCTGAACTCGTTTTCATGTCTGGCATATCTCGTACTCATGAAATCAATGACGGTATCTGCTGCATCATTCGCTGCGTGTAGTTAACGATGATGCTGAGCATCCACGGACCTGCAACCACCAAAGCCGCAACGAGGACCAGCAGCTTGGGAATGAAGCTAAGAGTCATCTCGTTAATCTGAGTCGCTGCCTGGAACATGCCGACCAGCAGGCCAACGGCGAGTGCCGAAAGCAGGAGCGGTGCAGCGAGCAGCATCGTTACCCAAAGGGCTTGCTGGCCAATCGTTATCACGGTTTCGGGAGTCATACGCAGTGCTCCTCAGAAAAAGCTCGAAGCCAAAGTGCCGAGCACAAGCGCCCACCCGTCGACCATCACGAAAAGCATGATCTTGAACGGCAGCGAGATGAGCATTGGAGACAACATCATCATGCCCATGGACATCAGGACGCTGGAGACGACCAGATCGATGACCAGAAAAGGAATAAAAATGAGGAACCCAATCTGAAATGCCGTCTTCAGTTCGCTCACCATAAAACTCGGAATAACGATAGACATTGGTGTCGCATCGACGGATTGAATATCGTCACGCCCTGCAATGGACGCGAAGAGGTACAAATCGGAATCGCGGGTCTGATCGAGCATGAAGCCGCGCAGCGGCTGCAGGCCCTTTGTCAGCGCTTCCTGCATCGAAAGTTCGCCCGCCACGTACGGCCGGGCTGCGGTTTCGTGGACTTCGCTGATGACCGGAGACATCACGAAAAACGTGAGAAACAGGGCGACGCCCAGCAGTACCTGATTCGGCGGCGTCTGCGCGGTGCCCAGCGCCTGACGGAGGATCGATAACACGATGATGATGCGGACGAATGCACTGGTCGACAGAATCGCTGCCGGCAGCAACGTGAGCAGTGTCATTAGCACCAAAATCTGGATGCTCAGCGTATAGGATTGTCCCTCGATCGCCGATTCCGCGAGTTCGAGCGTTTGCTGCGCGTCCGCATTGGCAGCAAAGCCGCAGAGCACGACGCCGATCAGGAGGTATTTCACTGCGCGCCCTCCAGGACTGCGGCCCGCAGGCGACGGCGAAACGGCGTCGCGTCTGTACCAGAACGCTCAGGCACGATGGGTTGTTCAAAAACATGCAGCGTCTGAACCTGGGATGCGGTCATGCCGACGAGCAGCTGCTTGTCGGCGACCTGCACGAGCAGCAGGCGCTCCTTCTGACCCAGCGCGCGACTGGCTACGATATTGATTAGCTGATTGCGGTGATTGCCGGAAAACCGGAACCGCGAATACACCCACCCAAGTGCAACGATTAGCGTGACGACGACCAGCATGCTAATGATAAAGCTTGCGAGATCGCCAGCACCCAGCGAAGTGTTCGTAGCAAGGGCGGTGTCGGTACCCTCGGCCAACGCCGTCGCAGCCATGCAGAGCACCGAAGCGCCGATGGCGTTTTTCATCAGGACTGATCGCAACGGGTGCATATGACTACTGCCTACGCGAGCTTCTCGATTCGTTCGGTCGGGCTGACGACATCGGTAAGACGTACGCCGTATTTGTCGTCGACGACAACGATTTCGCCGTGGGCGATTAACGTGCCATTGACAAGCACGTCCATTGGCTGGTCGGCATTTCGATCGAGCGCAATGACCGAGCCCTCGACGAGCGTGACGAGATCACGAATGGAAATATCGGTCGACCCGACGCGCAGCGCCACATCGACGGGCACGTCCAGAACCAGGTCGAGATTGATGTCCGCCTTGCCGCCCGTGCCCGCGGTCGTCGTACCGTCCCCGAGCTCGTCCGGTGCGTACTGCGGCGCTTCGGCGCTTGCCTCCGCTTCGTCGGCATGACCGGTGCTGCCTGATTCTGGAGTATCGTCTGCCATCGGGTTCAGTCCTCTTGTCGTTACGTCGTTGGGATATCGTCGGGCTGGCTTCGCCAGCGGATCGCCTGCATCGCGAAGTGCCCTTCATGGACCCCGAAGCGTCCGTCCAGTACCGGCACGCGATCGACATAAACGGTGCCGCTGCTCGGATCGTCAATATCAATCACGTCGCCGGCTTCGAGTGCCGCGACGTCGCGAATGGTCATTCGCGCTCGTCCAACCTGGGAGGAAATCCTCACCATGGATTTCGGCACACGGGCACGTATTGCCTGCTGCCAGCGCAGGTCTTCAGCTCGGTCACGTTCGCGCTTTTGGCCGTCAAAGACCGGAATCAACGACGCGATCATCGTGTGCGGCCAGACAACGTGGAAATTTCGCGGTTCGTCGCCGAAACGAATTTCGAACGTCGTTGCCAAGACCGTGTCGCCGGCGTCGACGCCGTCAAGGATGTCGCTGCTGTCCCGGACGGATATTCGTGTCATCTTCAGTTCGACCAGCGGCTGCCACAGCTCCGCGATCGTGGCCAGCAAATCGTCGGTAAACAGCGCGGCAACGCTTTTCTCGCCCGGCGTGAACGGATTCTCCGAGCTGCGCGCGGCCTCGTTTGCGTGACCACCGAAAAAGGCTTCGACGAGGTGGCCCACGACAAGCGAATCCAGGTAAATGAGACCGGTGCCGTCGAGGGGCTGCGCTTCGAATTCCAGGATCATCGCCCGTCCCTGCACCGATCGCTCGACGAACTCGCCAAACGTGCAGGTTTCGATAGCGGCAGGCGTGATCGCGGTTTCGGCAGCGATGAGCTGCTCGGTCTGCTTGCGCATTCGGCCGGCCAGCTGCAAATTGAGCTGCTGCAGCCGCGGATAGCTGTTCGTTGCGATGCGCGAACGCGCGCCGATTTCGAACGGCTTGACCTCCGCGTAGCGCGGCCCGTCTGTCGACTGCACCTCTATTGCGCCGCTCTGCACGCCTTCGAGCAGCGCGTCCTTCTCTTCCGCGGTCAACACAGGATCGGTCATCGACGCTTCCTCGCTACTGAATGACAAGGCCGGTGAAATAGACCGCCTCGACGGCGGGCTCGCCGATTTTTTCCGTCATGACCGCACGAATTTCCTCGAGACACTTCGCCAACAGAGTTTCCTTGCCTTCGCGCGTCACGACTTCTTCGTAGACCGCGCTGCCAAGAAGCAGAATGAGGCTGTTGCGAATGACGGGTATGTGCTCACGAACCTGGTTGATCTGGGCCTGTGAAGGCGCCATTACCTCCAACGTCACCTGCATGACGTGAGACTCGCCGAGTTCGTCCGTAAAATTGACGACCAGCGGCGGGTGCAGGCTTGTGTAGAACGCAGGTCCGCTGCCCGGCTCGGTGACCTCCGCGGGTTCTTCGGCTGGCGGTGGAGACATCATGTTCTTCACCATTGGGCCGACAAAGATGCCGACGACGAGCAGAGCCAGCCCGATACCGCCAAACATCAACATCTTGCCCATGCCACCGGATTTTTCCGGCACTGCGTCGCTCGCCGTTGCCTCGTCAGCCATTGCCTGCTCCCTGTGGGTCTGCCGGGATAATGCAAGCGCCGTGCCAAGCCCGATGACTTGCCAAAAAGTATTGGATTATCAATTAATTAACGTCGAATCGCGGGGCTCCTGCAGCGCCCGCCAGCGACGGATTTCCGGCATTCACGACAGGCGGCTTCGCCGCGTCGGAAAATTGACGGCGCGGACGGCTGCGACCCGGTTAACGCCTTGGTTTCCCTGATACGACTCGCGTCGCAGGGCGTCGATCAGACGAACGTATCGACGCGCCCGTCACCCGGCACGCGAGCAGTCCGCACCGTGCGACTGGTGGCCTCGAGATCCTCGGGACGCGCGACGGCATCCGCGTGTTCCACTCGCTGCGGGTGGGTCTCGCGGTCTTGCTGCCGGTGTTCGACGCCCCGTTCGCCGACGTCCGCGTTTCCCAGCTGCAGACCCTGCTCGGCGAGGAGTTCCCGCAGGCGCGGCAGCGCCTGCTCGATCGCTTCCCGGGTAATCGCATGTTGCGCGTGGAACACGACATTGGTCGTACCGTCGGCGACGTTAAGCTGCACGCGAATGGGCCCAAGCTCGCTCGGCGTAACGCGAATTTCCGCATTGTGTGCACGGTTTCCGGCCAGGATAACGACACGCTCGGCGAGACGCTCGCCCCAAGCAGGATCCTGAACGGGCAGGCCTGTGATCGTAGCGGCGCGGGGCATCGCCTGCATTGCGTCAGCGGCCCCGTTTCTCGTTGCGCCGTTTAAGCCGGCGCTCGTGCTCGGGACCGATTCCACACTCCGGTCCATCGCCGCCTCCGGCAAGAAAACCGGTCTGGTGACGTCCCGCGCAGAGCGAAATTGCGCCTCCGCCGGCGCGGTCTGCAACAGCTCGGAGCTGGCGGGGCGCGCCGCTGCCACTACAGCCGCGCTGGAATTGGCGGGCCGGTCCTGCAGCCGGCTTGCGGGGTCACGACGCTCCGACACGGCCAGCAACGTCGCCGCGGTCCCCGCCAGCGGTGCGGGAGTCCCGGAATTCGTGGCTGCGCGGCCCGCAGCTTCTGTCTGCATCGTCGCGGTACTTATTAATGAGTTGGGCTCCCCGTACGTGCCGATTTTTGGCATCGGCGGCGGGCGCGTAATATCCGCTGGGTCGGGTCGCGGATCGCGGCTGGTTGGCGCCGCGAGCACGTCTGCCGTCAGCGGCTCGACGCGGCCGGACATTTGCGCGTAGCTCCGCGGCGCGGCGAGGGTCGGGCGAAGCGTCTCGGGGGCGTCGCCGGGAAGCACGGACGCTCGCGCGGCGGTCATTGCCCTTTCCGGCACCTCGGCTATCGGCCCGGCGAGTACCGGAATCGACGCGGCGGAATCAAGGGACTGCGTGTCGATCTGCGGCGAAGCGTCTATGTCGCGGGCTAACGTACTGCCGGGCGGCAATCCCTTGCCGGTTGCTGGCAATGTGTCGCCGGCTAGCGCGTGGCCTACAAGCTCTGGCTCCCGCATCGGGTGCAGCAGTTCGGCGAACACCGCGCGCGGCGCGACGGCATCTTGAGGCAGCAGGGATGCGGCATTGAGCGACTCGCTCGCACCCTCGGGCAGGAATGTTTGCAGGTTCAAGATCGGCAGCATGCGACGAAGTCTCCGGTCCGACGATTGCAGATGCCTTGGAAAAAGCAAGATGCGTGCCATCTCTGCCCGCGCCTGGCGCTGGCCCCGACGTTGCCGTCGTTCTAATCCTCGGATTCGCGCGCGTAAGGACCGACCGGGGGTGCTCGATCGTCGAGGACGCGCTGTTCACGCCGGTCCGCTCGCAGCGCATCCTCGGCTTCATAGCGCTCGACGACCCGCTGCAGGGACTCAAGCCTTTGCCTTTTCACCATCCACCTGCGCCGGTGTGCCTCGAGCTGCCGTTCGCAATTCTCAACCACCTGCTGCTGTGCGACCAACGCCTCGTCAAGGCGGTGAAGAAACTTGTGGAAGTCCTTGAAGTGCGCCGAATCGATTGCGTCCACGCCGTGTTGCCGGCTCGCATATCCCTGACGATAGGCGTTGAGCTCGCCCAGACGTTCCGTTTCGACGTTCAGGAGCTGCCGGAACCTGCCGGTCAGCTCCCCCTGTCGCCGCTCGTCCGCAGCGGCGAGTGCAACCAGCTTGTCGATTTTTCTTGCCTGCCTGTTCATGACTCGTCGTTAGACGCCGTCGAGTCGTTCCCGCTTTTTTCGTCGTCAAACAGGTCGGCCAGCGCCTGCAGACTGTCGCTTGCCGTAACGCATTCCGTAGCCGGCTGGCGGAGAAATTCGATGATCGCCGGCCACAGTGCGATCGCTTCGTCGAGATCCGGATTGGAGCCGGGTTGGTACGCGCCAACCGCAACGAGATCCTTGTTTTGTTGGTACGTGGAGAAAACGCGTCGAAAGCGCGCGATCAGGCCCTGTTGCTCCTCGCCAGCGAAATGGGGCATCGCGCGGCTGACGGACGCCTCGATGTCGATCGCGGGATAGATCCCGGTGTCGCCCATGGACCGCGACAGTACGATGTGACCGTCGAGTATCGCGCGCGATGCATCAACGATGGGATCGTTGGGATCATCACCCTCGGCGAGGACCGTGTATATCGCGGTGATCGAACCCCTTCCCTGCTCGCCATTGCCCGCCCGTTCGACCAGCTGCGGCAGCTTCGCGAATACGGACGGCGGATAGCCCTTCGTTGCCGGAGGTTCACCGATGGCGAGACCGATTTCGCGCTGCGCCTGGGCAAATCTGGTCAGGGAATCCATGAGCAGGAGAACGTGGCGACCCTGATTTCGGAAATGTTCCGAAATGGCAGCCGTTAGCCATGCGCCGTGCATGCGCATCAGCGGCGTATCGTCAGCAGGCGTCGCAACCACGACCGACTTTTGCATGCCGTCGGTGCCAAGCGATTGCTCGATGAATTCGCGGACTTCGCGTCCACGCTCGCCGACGAGGCCCACGACGACGACGTCCGCATCGGTGTTTCGGGTCATCATGCCGAGCAGCATGCTTTTGCCCACGCCGCTGCCGGCGAATAGCCCCAGGCGCTGGCCGCGCCCGACCGACAGCAGCGCGTTAATCGACCGGATGCCGACGTCAAGTTGCGAGCGTATCGGCTGGCGGCGCAGCGGATTCATCGGTTGCCCGAACAGCGACACCCGCTCGCCGGTACCGATCGGTCCTTTTGCATCGAGCGGCTTGCCGCGACCGTCGAGTACGCGGCCGAGCAGACCATCCCCGACGATCGCCTCGGGCGTGCCCGATACCGGAATGACGCGGGCATTGGGCAGTACGCCACGCATGTCGCCGATCGGCATGAGGTACAGGCGCTCGCCGCTGAATCCCACGACTTCCGTTTCGACACTGCGGCCGTCGTCGGCAATGACGTCGCAGCGTCCGCCGAGTGCCGCATGGCACCCCTCGGCCTCCATCGCCAGTCCGATCGTGCGTCGGAGCTTGCCCTCCACGACGAGCGTCGACGGTTGATCGAGCGCACGATCGACATACTGACCCAGCCGCAGCGCACGCTCGAGATTTCGGTTCGGATCAGGTCCGGCGAAAACGCGCTGCTCGGACTGCATTATTCGCGCTCATCGCCGACGATCGCGGCGACCGCATTCTGGAGCCGGGCTTCCGCGGTCGCATCGACCTGTGAGTTATCGGTGGTGACGTTGCAGCCGCCGCGCGTAATCAGCGGATCTTCCACGATCGTCCATGCAAGCTCGCCTTCGCTCCGCGACAGCGACTCGCGGATGAGCGCCGCATCCTCCGGATGCAAGTGCACCTGCACATTGCGGCTTGCAACGGGCAAGAGTCGAATCGCGTCGCGCACGACGCCGACGATATGGGTCGGATCGAGCTTGATTTCGCGGCGGAACAGCTGTCGAGCCACGGTCATCGCCAGCTCGACGAGCTGTTTTTCGACCATCTCGTCGAGTTCGTCGAAAGGTTTCGCCAATGCCCGCAGCAAATCGTCGAGACGCGCCGCCCGCACGCGAATCTCGTCCTCGCCAGCGCGCAGACCGTCGGCGAGGCCCTTGTGCCAGGCCTCGTTGTACGCTTCCTTCTGAATCTCCTGCAGCCGCCCGGCCGTTAGCTGTGCGGCCTCGGCGGGGCCGTCGATCTCCGGGACTTCCCAAAGGAGCGGCCTGTCCGCGGTCGCTTTGTCAGACATACTCCTCACCGCCCTGGCCGAGGTTAATGTCGCCGGAATCCGCCAGCCGTCTCGCGACGTCGAGGATTTCCTTCTGGGCTACTTCGACCTCGCTGAGCTTGATTGGTCCCTTCGCTTCCATATCCTCGCGCAGCAGGGTCGCGGCGCGCTTGGACATGTTGTTCAAAAACTTGTCGCTAATTGCCGGATCGCAGCCTTTCAGCGCGACGATCAGCAAGTCGTTCGATATCTCGCGCAGCAGCGCCTGAATACCGCGGTCGTCGACCTCCAGCAGTGATTCGAATACGAACATCATTTCCTGGATGCGTTCGGACAGCTCCTCGTTCGTCTCCTTGATTTCGTCGAGCAAAGCCTCGCCGCGATCCGGTTTCAACGCATTGACAATGCCCGCTGCGACCTTGTCGCCGCCGACTTTGCGCGTCCCGCCTCGGCCGCTTTCACCCGATTTGCTCGCGATCAGCGTTTCGATTTCCGCAAGCGCGCTTTGCTGCACGTCGCTGAGCTTCGCCACGCGCATGACGACGTCGGCACGCATCTCCTCCGGCAAAAGCTCGACGACTTCAGCAGCCTGGGCGCTATCTAGGAACGCGAGGACGATTGCGATGATCTGCGGATGTTCCTCTTCGACGATATCGGCGACTTCTCTCGAACTCATCCACTTTAGTGCATCGAGCCCCTTGGCATCGTCGCCCGTAATGATGCGATCGATGAACGCATCTGCCTTCGTGGGGCCAAAGGCGTTGCCGAGAATCTTTCGTACGTAACCCTCCGTATTCACGCCGAATGCGGTTTGTTCTTCGACATCGGTAATGAACACGTCTAATACCTGGTTGGCCTGGTTACGCGTCACGTTCGTCAAAGAGGCCATCGCCGTGCCCAGGCGCTGAACTTCATTCGCGCCCATGAATTTCAGCACTTCGGCCGCCTCCTTTTCGCCCAGCGTCATCAACAAAAGCGCCGCACGCTCGGTGCCGTTCATATTCGCGCCATTCTCACTCATCGGTGCTGACCCACTTCTTGACGACCTGCGCTACTCGGGCCGGATCGTGGCCGGTTAAGTTTTTCGCAGCGGTCACCTTTTCATCGTAGCTGGGCAGCGCGATCGCTGCGGACCCGACCCCGGCCGTCTGAAGCGCCGCGACCTGGCCATCGCCGGGCTGCGCGCCAGAGACATACTCACTCGCCAGGGCGGGGTTGCCCGCAATAACGCCACGTAACATAGGGCGGACGATTCCGAATGCGATTGCGAGCACGAGTGCGGCGCCGAGCCCCTGCTTCAGGATGTCCTTTACGATCGGCTTTTCCCAGATCGGGGGCGGCTCCGCTGGCTCCGCCGTCACTACATCCCGAAATGCCGCGCTGATCACAACGACCGTATCGCCGCGCGCCTCGTCGAAGCCGACGGCCTCCTTGACGAGTGCAGTGAATCTTCCGATCTCCTCCTCGCTGAGCGACGCCTGTTCCTCGGACTCTTCGACGGGCCGATCGTCTACGAGGACCGCAACGGACAGCTTGCGCACCGTACCGGCAGCCGGCCGCACACGGCTTATCGTCCGATCAACCTCGTAATTACGGGTACTCATCCGTGACGTGTTTCGCGCAGCAGGGCCCGAAGCTTCTGCGGATGCATCTGCCAACGGTGCATCGCCGCCCGCAGCTTCCGGAGGCTGATTGCTGAGGGCGCCTGGAACACCCGCAGCAGCCGAACCGCTGCCTGCCCGGCTTTCCTCGCTGATCTGCTCGCTGCGCACGACCGCGCGCGCCGGATCGAACGACTCCCGGGTTTCCTCAGCGATCGTGAAATCGAGATCTGCGACTACCTGTGCGCGGACCCGACCTGCCCCGACCAGCGGTGTCAGCAGCTCTTCAATACGATGCTTGTACGTTTCCTCGAGGCGACGGGTGTACTTGAATTGCGTTGCCGCCTGTGCGTCCGCCGGCTGCTGATCTCCGGAACTCAGCAGACGCCCGAACTGATCTATTAGTGTGACGTTTTTCGATGACAGGTTGGGTACGCTGGAGGCAACCAGATTGACGATCGCGGCCGACTGATCCGGCTCGAGTACGCGGCCATTGAACAGCTGCAGCAAAACGGATGCGCTCGCGCTTTTCTGATCACGTATGAACGCGGTCTGCTTCGGCAACGCGAGATGCACGCGGGCCTCGCGAACCGCGCCGAGACTGGCGATTGTGCGGCCGAGCTCCGCTTCGAGCGCATGCTGGTAACGCGCATTCTCCATGAACTGGCTGACGCCGAAACTGGACTGATCGTCCAGCATGCTCATCCCGGCCGCGGTGCTCTGCGGCAGCCCCTGCGAAGCCAGCTGCAGCCTTGCATCGTGCAGGCGGTCGGACGGCACCATGATGCTGCCGTTGCTGCCGTTTAGCGTGTACTCGATCTCCGCCGAGCGCAATGCCTCGGTTACCGCGGCGGCGTCTGCCCCGCCGAGGTCGCCGTACAGCTGCGTCATGGCCGGGGCACGCGACCAGAGTACGATCGCGAAACCGGCGGCCACCGCCGCGGCTACGCCGATAAGCAGC
>JBFHXQ010000010.1:0-18830 GCA_041598895.1 Woeseiaceae bacterium
CGGCGGCGGCCAGTTCAGTTTCGGTTACGCGCTGGACGACCACTGGAATATCGAGTTGCTGTACCAGGCCGCGTCATTGGGTGGTTTCGCGCCTCAGGAACAGGCCGGAATCGGTATCGACTTCCAGCGCGTATTCTTTCGCTCGAGCAGGCTGAGCCCGTACCTGTTCGCAGGTTTCGGATGGTTTCAGACGACACCCGAGAGCGCGCTCCCCGACGACGAGGGTGATATGTACGCAGGCGGCGCAGGTTTCAATTTCGATCTGGGTTCGTCGAACGTGTCGCTGCGCGGAGAGTGGCGCTATCGCGTCGATAACGCGGCACCCACGGATCAGCACGATAACCTGTTCAGTCTCGGCCTGCAGATCCCGTTCGGACGCGGCGCACCGAAATGGTCAGACGCGGACGGTGACGGCGTAGGCGACAGCTCGGATCGATGCCCGAATACGCCGGCAGGAGCGGCCGTCGACGCATTCGGCTGCGAACTCGACAGCGACGGCGATGGCGTCAAGGACTCCGCGGATCAGTGCCCTGACACGCCGCGCGGAGTCGCCGTCGATTCCCGCGGCTGTCCGAGCGACAGCGATGGTGACGGTGTCAGCGATGACCGCGACAAGTGTCCGAACACGTACCGCGGGGCGAACGTGGACGCTGACGGCTGTGAACTGGACGGTGATGGCGATGGCGTCGTCGATCGCCTGGACGAGTGCCCGAATACGCGCCCGGGCGCACAGGTCGACGTCAAGGGTTGCGAAATCAAGGAAGTGATCAGACTGCCGGGCGTCAACTTCGAGACGAACTCGGATCGCCTCCTGGCCGGAGCATCGGACGTGCTCGATGACGCGGTCGCGACGCTGAAGCGCAATCCAACCATCAACGTCGAGGTTGCCGGACATACGGACAGCGACGGTTCGGCTGCGTACAACGAAGGCCTTTCGGCGCGGCGCGCGCAGACCGTCTACGACTACCTGGCGAGCAACGGCATCGCCGAGGATCGTATGACCGTGCGCGGCTACGGGGAATCGCAACCGATCGCGGACAACAGTACGGCCGTCGGCAAGGCACAGAATCGCCGGGTGGTGCTGAGGGTCACCGAGCGCTCGCCGGAACCGGCTGCGAGACAAAAAGCGCGCCGCTACGCGGCGCGCTTTTTTTTAACCGCCTGCTTGTGCGCCTCAGGCGTGCAGCAGCAGTACCGGAATTCTTGCTTTCCTGAGCAGGAATTTCGTGGTGCCGCCGAACACCTTTTCGCGCCAGCGGCTGCGGCTGTAGGCGCCGCCGACGAGAAGGTCCGCACCCGCATCGCGGTACGCAGCGATGAGTTCGGATTCGACGTCGCGGCCGCGGGTCGACACGCGCTCCGCATCGATGTTCCAGTGCGCGAGATAGGCAGCAAGCTGACTCGATTTCGGGCCAAGGCGATCCTCCGTTCCGCAGCTCACGATCGTGACCTCATCGGCACGCTGCAAGAGCGGCAGTGCAGCCGAAACCGCCCGTGCAGCCTTGCGGCTCTGGTTCCAGGCAACGACGATCTTGCTGCCAATTTTTTTTCGTCCCGATTGCGGCAGCACCAGTACGGGCCGGGCCGACTCGATCAGTGCCGACATCATGAACACGTCGGCAACGCCGCCGGATTTCGCAGGCCGCGACACGATGACGAGGTCCGACACAGGACCGATGATGTGCATGAGCTTCTCGGGCGATCCGACCTTTTGGGCCCAGATCGCGGTCGGATTCGCGCTCGCGCGCTTGACGACCTTGTAGCCGTTTTGGTCGGCAATCTGTTCGTAGAGGGCGCGAGCCGCCTGCGGAGCTTTCTTCGTGTTTTTACGCCGCCAGGCGGCTTCTGCGAACGCTGATGACAGGGATACGTCCGAGGAGCGGTGGGGCCTGATGTGACAGCCGCTGACGCTCGCATCGAGCCGCTTGCCGAGATCGAACGCCGTCTGCAGAGCCCGTGCACACTCGGGGCGATCCGCAACCGGAACCAGAATCACGCGCATGAATGTCTCCCAGTAATGCCTTGTGGCGTCTTGAACTCAGTTACAGTTTGTCGTGAACCGCGCCGTGGTATCCGGCGACAACGCCGAAACTCGCATTGGATTCTGCCGGCCCGGCGTTGTAGTTCGATTCCGAATTCGCCGTGGCCGCAACGGCGCCGGCGATCGTGCCGGCAAACTACTGTACCAGATATCCCTCAGTGCACGCCCGCAGCCTGCATCTCGCGGGCGCAGTGGCTCGCCCCCAGCAGTCCGGGTTCCGGGTGCACGATGAGCTGCGTCGGAATACGCTCCATGATCGAGCGGTAGCGGCCCTTGTTTTCGAAGCCATTGCGGAAGCGGCTCGTCGACAGCAACTCCGGATACCGCCGCACGATGCCGCCCGCGATATAAATGCCGTCGGTGGCGCCTAAGGCAAGTGCATAGTCGCCGGCAAACTGACCCAGCATTTCGAAGAACAGGTGCACGGCCTCTGCCGCGCGCGGGTCGCTGTTATCGTTGCCGGCAGCAAAAATTTCGGCGGCCGAAAGGCGCGCGCGATTCTCGTTGTGAATTCGCGTCAGGGCCCAGTACACGTTCTCTATGCCGGGGCCCGAGACGAGCCGCTCGGTCGAGACGCGGTCGAAACGCTCCCGCAGGGCCTTGAGCACATCGATTTGCACCTGTGATTCCGGGGCGAAGCCGCCATGACTGGCCTCTCCGGCGATCGCCAGGAAACGGTCACTGCGCCTGAGGAGTCCGACGGCTCCGAGCCCCGTGCCGGGCCCCACGATACCCACCGTGTAGCGGTCGACCGGCAGCGGCGGAGGGTCAGGTAGCCCGACCGGCCGGCAGTCCGGCGCGGCCAGCAGCGGAATACAGTAGGCGATCGCCTCGAAGTCGTTGAGCAGCCGCACCGCGGGCGTCGAGAACAGGCTCGCGAGCTCGCCAGCAGCGATGCGCCAATCATTGTTCGTGAAGCGCACCTGCTGGTCGATGATCGGACCGGCGGCGGCCAGGCAAATAACGGCCGGCGATTGCGCGTTAACGGTCTTGAGGTAATGGCGGATGGCCGAATCGGCAGAATCGAAGTCTGCGCAGCGCAGCGTTACCGCATCGGCAAAGCTCTGAGTGGCTTCGTCGGCAAGCGCAAAGCGCGCATTCGTGCCGCCGATGTCCCCGATCAGTAGCGGTGTCGCGCCCATCGCCTTATGCCCGATTGCCTCCGAAGATCGTGGCACCCGATTCCGCGCCGTTGACTCGCTCGCGAAAAGCCGCAAACAGCTCGCGCCCCAAACCGTAGTGGTTGGCCGCGACGTCGAAGTCGGGCCGTGACCGCTCAGCCGGATCGCCCGTTTCGGATTCGACGACCAGCCGACCGGCATCCGCGTCGATAGTAACGGTATCGTCGTCGCGAATCTTCCCAATCACGCCGCCGTGGAGCGCTTCCGGCGTCACCTGGATTGCAGCCAGCACGCTGCCCGACGCGCCCGACATGCGGCCATCGGTCAAAAGCGCGACCTTGAAGCCTCGATTCTGCAGCACGCCGAGATACGGCGTCAGCTTGTGCAGTTCAGGCATGCCGATTGCGCTCGGGCCCTGCGCGGGCAGCACGGCCACGAAATCGCGCTCGAGTTTGCCGTCATTGAATGCCTCGATGAAATCGGCCTGCGATGCAAATACGAGGGCGGGGGCGCGGATTTGATAATGCTCTTCGCTCATTGCGGAGACTTTGACGATTGCGCGACCCAGGTTGCCTTCGACGACCCGCAATCCACCCTCGGCGTCGAAAGGATCTGCAGCCGGCCGCAGGATGTTCGTGTCGAGCGATGTTCCCTGTGCGTCTTTCCAGTCCAGTTGCGCATTCGACATTGTTGGCTCTACGCAAAAACGCCGCAGGCCACGTCCCAGGATCGTCAATACGTCCTCATGCAGCATACCTTCGTCCAGAAGCTCGCGAATCATGAAGCCGAGACCGCCGGCAGCATGGAAATGGTTGACGTCCGCGAGACCGTTCGGGTACACGCGCGCGAGCAGCGGGACGGCGGACGACAGCTCGGCGAAATCGTCCCAATCAATGATGACGCCGGCAGCCGCAGCGATAGCGACGAGATGCATCGTATGATTCGTCGAGCCGCCCGTCGCGAGCAGCCCTACGATCCCGTTGACGATCGCTTTTTCGTCGACGATTTCGCCGACCGGCGTGTAGCTGTCGCGGAGATTCGTTATTCGCAGTACGGTGCGTACGGCTTCGGCGGTCAGGTGGTCTCGCAGGCTCGCGCCGGGATTCACGAAGGAGCCGCCAGGCAGCTGCAGTCCCATGAACTCCATCAGCATCTGATTGCTGTTCGCTGTGCCGTAGAACGTGCACGTACCCGGAGCATGGTAGGACGCAGACTCTGCCGCGAGCAGCTCGTCGCGACCGATTCGCCCGGCCGCATATTCTTCCCGGACACGCGCTTTATCCTTGTTCGGAAGGCCGGAAACCATCGGTCCTGCCGGTACGAAGACGACGGGGAGGTGACCAAACGCGAGCGACCCTATGAGCAATCCCGGCACGATCTTGTCGCAAATCCCGAGGCACAGGGCTGCGTCGAACATGTCATGCGACAGCGCCACCGCTGTTGCGAGCGCGATCACGTCGCGGCTGAAAAGGGACAGGTCCATGCCGCCCTGGCCCTGGGTTACGCCGTCGCACATTGCCGGGACGCCGCCCGCGAACTGGGCGACGGCGCCTTCGTCACTGGCCGCCTTCTTTATCAGCGCCGGGTACGTTGCATACGGCTGATGTGCGCTCAGCATATCGTTGTAGGCGGACACGATGCCGATATTCGGAACGCGTGCTCCGGAAAGTGATGCCTTGTCGGCCTTGCCGCTGGCTGCCATACCGTGTGCAAGGTTGCTGCAGGACAATCTCGACCGCGAGGGGCTGCCGTTTGAGGCCGTATCTATGCGCCGCAAGTATTCCCCGCGGCGTTTCCGGCTGCGTGCCCGTATGCGTTCGGTGACGCGCTCGACGGTTTCGTTCATCGTATTCCTTTCATAGAGTCATTGGTCATCACGGTGCCCAGTAAACGCTGAGCGTCGCGCGCTTCTGGCGAAGCAAACGTGAAACAGGCAGCGGCGAGTCCGCGCCTTTGGCCGCCGTGTAAGTCCGCATCTTGTCGTCGCCGAACATCAGCAGGAGGATGTCATCGCTGCGTGACAGCGCGGCGAGCGTAAGGCTGATCCGGGCGTGCCGGCTCGCTTCGGTCTGAATCGGAAGCCACAGCTCCTGGCCGTCCGGATCGAGGCCTTCCGGCAGGTTTTTCGCATCCGGAAACAAGGATGCAAAATGCCCGTCCGCGCCCATGCCAAGCAGCGCGCAAGCGAAAGGAAACGGCAGACCTAGGAGCTCTGCGCGCAGCGAAGCGCAGCGCTCAACGGGCGTCTCCTCCGCGGCATACGCCGGAACCAGGGTCGCCGCGCTCGCGTTTCCGATCAACAGCTTCTCGCGAACGAGTCTTTCATTGCTGTCTTCGTCGGTTGGCGGCACCCAGCGCTCATCGCTGAGCAGCACATACACGCGGCCCCAATCAATCGGTGTGTGTGCTAGCGCGGCAAAACATCTTGCGGGCGTACTTCCACCACTCACGACCAGCGACGCTGCCTGCTGCTGATCCAGCCTGCGGGACAACGATTCTGCGATCCGTGCGGCAGCGGCGGCAGACGCCGCCTCGCGGGTTTCGAAAAAGTATTCCATTGTGTTCTCAGCTCTCCGGATGCCAGGCACGTCCCTCGCGGTCGAGCAACGTGGATGCCGCGGCAGGACCCCAGGACCCTGCGACGTAGGACTCGACGCTCTGGCGCGACGTCTCCCAGCCGGCGATGATCGTATCGATCCAGCCCCAGGCGGCCTCAACCTCGTCGCGGCGCATGAACAGCGCCGGATTGCCGCGCAAGACTTCCATCAGCAGGCGCTCGTAGGCATCGGGATAGCGTATTCCGAACGTTTCTTCGAAGCTCAGGTCGAGCGACACGGGCCGCAGGTCGAAGCCGCCTGGCCCGGGTTCTTTCGCCATCACGAACAGTTTCACGCCCTCGTCGGGCTGCAGCGTAATCTTCAGCCGGTTCGGAATAACGTTGTAGCGCTGTTCGGGGAAGATCGAGTGCGGCACATCGTGAAACTGCACGACGATCTCGGACAATTTCTGCTTCAGCCGCTTCCCGGTACGCAGGTAGAACGGCACGTTCGACCAGCGCCAGTTTTCGATTTCGGCCTTGATCGCGACAAACGTCTCGGTTTGGCTCTCCGCACCCTCCAACTCTTCGACATAGCCCGGCACGGGCCTGCCATCAATCGCTCCGGCCGCGTACCGGCCGCGCACCGTACACGCACGCACGGCGTCACCCTCGATCGGCTTCAATGCACGCAATACCTTTATTTTCTCATCGCGCACTGCTTCGTGGTCGAGGCTCGACGGCGCTTCGATTGCCGTCAGGCAGACGAGCTGCAGGAGGTGGTTTTGCACCATGTCTCTGAGAGCCCCGATGCGGTCGTAAAAGTCGACGCGACCGCCGACGCCGAGATTCTCAGCCACGGTGATCTGCACGTGGTCGATTGCGCCGCGTCGCCATAGCGGCTCGAACAGCGAGTTTGCAAACCGTAGCGCGAGCAGATTCTGCACCGTTTCCTTGCCGAGATAATGATCGATGCGAAAAATCTGATTCTCGTCGAAACACGCGCCGACTTCCTCGTTGATTTCATGCGCCGACGCGAAGTCCCGGCCGAGCGGTTTTTCGAGGACGATGCGGCTCGACTTCGTGATGAGCCGGTTTTTTTTCAGGCCCTTGGCGATCGCGCCAAAAAGTCCGGGGGCGGTTGCGAGATAGGCAACCCGGACGCGCCCCTTGTTCCCGTTGAGCAGCTTGCAGAGACCCTTCCAGCTGTCGGGATCGAGCGCGTCGGCACGGACATACTCGAGCCGCTCACTGAATGTGCGCCACTGGCCGGCATCGAACTCGCCGGCACCGAGGTTTTCCTTGAGCGCCGCTTCGACCGTATCGAGATACGCCTTCCGGCTCAATGGCGCGCGGCCGACGGCAATGATGCGGCTGTCGCCGGTGACCTGTCCGTCCCGATCGCGGTGATACAACGCCGGCAGCAGTTTGCGCATCGACAGGTCACCGGTGCCGCCGAAAATTATCAGGTCGAACACCTCGACCGGAATGAGCCTGGCCATACCAGCTCCCTCAGAATTTCTGTAATTTTACTACACTTTAGCGTGAATATAGGTAATTATACGGGCTTATTGGCCGGTTTTTTTGTAATTTTACTACATGCTCACTGAGATCTCGAATCGTATCAGCACGCTGAGCCCCGCCGAGCGCCGCGTCGGCCGCTGGATTCTGGACCACCCGCGGCAGGCGGCACGTGCCACGCTTGCCGAACTCGCTGACGGCTGCGGCGCCAGCGAACCGACGGTCATTCGCTTTTGCCGCCGACTCGGACTTGCCGGATTTCGCGAACTCGGTTTGCGTCTGAGCGAAGCATCGGCACAGCCGACAAGCTACCTGCACCGTGACGTACAGCCCGACGATCGAGCGGCCGACGCCGCTGCCAAAGTCATCGACGCATCCGTACGCGGGCTGCTCGACGTCCTGACGCGCTTGTCTTCGATACCGCTCGAAAGTGCCGTTGCCGCGATGCGTAAGGCACGCCAGCTCGCGTTTGCCGGTCTCGGTGCATCCGGCTACGTCGCCGGTGACGCCTGCCACAAGTTCTTTCGCCTGGGACTGCCGTGTACGGCGCTGACCGACACGCCTTCGATCCTGCAGTTCGCCGCGATTGCCGACCCTGACGACGTGCTGATTATCGCCTCGCATTCGGGCCGTTGGACGGACCTCGCCCGCGCGGCGGGCTGGGCCAAAGTTCGCGGATCGACCGTCATCGCGCTGACGGATCCACGCTCAAATCTCGCGAGTGCAGCAAGCATCGTCTTTCCGTGTGACGCCCATGAAGACACAAACGTGTACACACCGATGAGTTCACGGCTGGCACAGCTCGCGTTGCTCGACGCGCTGCAGGTGGCGCTCGCACTTGCCATGGGCGACGCCGCCGTGGCGCGATTGAAACTCACCAAATCTGCCCTCAGGCCGGAGCCCCAGCAGCCAGGTCCCGGCGCGGATCAGCGATAGGGCCGCTTAGCCGTGGAGTACGTGCTTTCCCGGACGTCCGAAGCACCGGTCCGGGCCCGCTTACGAACGTCGCGCCAGTATCCATCGGATCCTGCGGCGCACAACGGGCTGCATACGTATTCAGGCAATGAATACGTATGCAACCCGTTGCTGTCAGACGGCAAGGAATTTATTTTCGTTCGCATTGCGGACTTCAGCGAAGCCTTTGATCGGCAGCGCGCAATCGAAATGTGGTGTCTTGCGCCGTGGCGCGGCCGCAGTTGCTGCCCGCTAGCCGGATAAGCACGGGATGGTTCAGGTTCTCGAAGCATGACGACGAACGGGGGTGATCAGATCCTGCCAGAGGATCGCCGTGCTGGCGTCTGCCTGCACATCACGACATTGCCGGGGTTGTACGGCATCGGCGAAATCGGCCGGGAGGCGTGTCGTTTTATCGACCAGCTTCGACACATGGGGCTCCGGGTCTGGCAATTCCTGCCGACGGGACCTACTGCCTATGGTGACTCCCCGTATCAGCCGTTATCGACGTTCGCCGGCAACGAGATGCTTGTCGATGTCGCGGATCTGATTGACAGGGGCTTACTGACCGCCGCGGAGGCTATGGAACTTACGAACCTGCCGCACGATCACGTCGATTACGGCAGCGTCATACCAATAAAGAGCCGCTTACTGAAGATTGCCGCGGGGCGATTCGCGTCGGTTGCAAACAGCAAATTGACATCGCAATACGACGCTTTCCTCGATGCGAACGACGAGCAGTGGCTGCATGATTACGCGCTGTTTCGTATCCTGAAGACGATGCACGGCGAGCGGTCCTGGCCCGAGTGGGAACAGATCTATGTGCGCCGTGACGTATCCGCCTTACGCGACGTTGCCGACGCCGCGCGCGAGGACATCGAAAAAATCAAAATCGTGCAGTTTCTTTTTCACGACCAGTGGCAGCACCTCAAAGAACACGCGCACGCGAACGGGATAACCTTGTTCGGCGACATGCCGATATACATCGCCCTGGACAGCGCAGATGCCTGGGCAAATCGCGATATCCTGCAGCTGAACGGCTCCGGACAAGCCGAACGTGTCGCCGGAGTTCCGCCCGATTATTTCAGTGAAGACGGGCAGCTCTGGGGCAATCCGCTCTATGACTGGGCCTCACATGCGGAGGATGATTACCGTTGGTGGGTTGCCCGTCTGCGAGCGTCCACCGAGCTCGTCGACCTCGTTCGGATCGATCATTTTCGCGGCTTCGAAGGCTATTGGTCGATACCGGCAGATTCGAAGACGGCCAGAGTCGGGACGTGGGAGCCTGGCCCCGGCGACGCGGTTTTCGATGCGATGCGCAACGCGCTGGGACATCTGCCGATCGTGGCGGAAAATCTCGGTGTGATTACGCCCGAAGTCGAGGCGCTGCGCGAACGCCACGGAATACCGGGTATGCTCGTGCTCCAGTTCGAGGCCTCCGAAGAGAACTTCGATCTCGCAAAGGTCGAAAGCAATGTCGTTTGTTACACCGGCACTCATGATAATGACACCACGATAGGTTGGTTCAACGGCAGCCCGGATGACATCCGCAGCGCCGATGAAATTGCAGCGACGCGGGAAGCCGTCCTCGAACTAACCGGCGGAACGCCCGAGACGATCAATATCGATCTCATCAAGGCCGCCTACCGTACCGAGGCGCGGCTCGCTCTCGCGCCGATGCAGGACTACCTCGGGCTCGGGTCCGAGGCACGCATGAATACGCCCGGCAAGCCCGCGAACAACTGGCGCTGGCGCATGCGAGACGTCGAGCTGACGGACCACGTGCAGGACGATATCGCGTCGCTGGTCAGCGCCGAGGGGCGCGGCACGCCGGGCTGATCGTGCTTTTGCGCCAACACGGCGTGAAAAAATGGCAGACTAGGGGAACCAGAAGAGGAATCCACGAATGTCTGCATCAGAACAGACAAGCGATGCCCGCTTTATCAGTCGCCTCACCCGTGAAACGGTCGCGCTCATACTCGCAGGTGGCCAGGGCTCTCGGCTGTACGAACTGACGACGTGGCGGGCAAAACCCGCTCTCTATTTCGGTGGCAAGTACCGAATTATCGATTTCCCTCTATCAAATTGCGTCAATTCGGGCATCCGTCGCATAGGTGTGTTGACGCAGTACAAGGCTCACTCCCTTATTCGCCATCTGGTTCGTGGCTGGTCGTGGTTCCAGGCGGGCTCGGGCGATCGCGAGTTCGTCGAGATCCTGCCCGCATCCCAGCGTGTCGGCGGCGAGTGGTACCGCGGCACCGCCGATGCCGTGTACCAGAATCTGGATATCATTCGCACCCACGATCCGCAACACGTGCTGATTCTGTCAGGGGATCACATCTACAAGATGGACTACGGTCCCTTTCTCGCGGCGCATGCGGCTGCCGAGGCAGATATGACCGTGTCCTGTCTCGAGGTGCCGCTCGAAGAAGCAGCCGGCGCATTCGGCGTGATGACCGTCGACGAGTCCGGCCGGGTCATCGATTTCAATGAGAAGCCGGAGAACCCGGAGCCGATACCGGGTAAGCCGGATCTGTGCCTCGCGTCGATGGGAAACTATGTTTTCAACACGGAGTTTCTCTACGAGCAGGTCATCAAGGATGCCGATACGCCCGGTACCCAGCACGATTTCGGGCGCAACGTCATCCCTGCGATCATCGCCGACTATCGTGTATTCGCCTACCCGTTTCGCGATCCGGATACCGGTGCGCAGGCCTATTGGCGCGACGTCGGCACGCTGGACGCGTTCTGGGAGGCGAACATGGAGCTCGTTTCCGTCTCGCCCCAGCTGAATCTCTACGATCAGCAGTGGCCGATTTTGACCTATCAGATTCAGGCCCCGCCCGCGAAATTCGTCTTCGACGATCCGGACCGCCGGGGCGAGGCGCTGAATTCGATGGTATCCGGGGGCTGCGTCGTCTCCGGGGCCTACATCAATCGCTCGCTGCTTTTTACCCGCTGCCGCGCCGAAAATCACAGCCGGGTCACGGAGTCCGTGCTCCTGCCCGGCGTCACGGTCGGCGAAGGCAGTCGCATCAATCGCGCGATCATCGATCGCGGCTCGAGAATCGAGGCAGGTACCGTTATCGGCGAGGACCACGACGACGATCGTGAGCGTGGATTCCGCGTCACGAAGTCGGGGATCACACTGGTCACTCCCGACATGTTGGGACAGCACCTGCACTTTACCCGGTAATTCCGCCATGCAAACGAACGGTAAGACGCCCGGCGCGGCGGCGGCTATTGCGGCATATGCCTGATGCCGGCTGACCCTATGGATCTGGCGCAGGACGCCGATGCGGTCACGCTTGTCGCCGCGGGCCGACATCGCGATCCGTTCTCCATCCTGGGCCTGCACCACACGGCCCACGGGCGCATCGTGCGAACGTTCCAGCCCCAGGCCGAGAGCGTAGACCTCATCGACACCCAGGGCAGAGTGCTCGACCGCATGCATCGAGTGCACCCTGAGGGCGTATTTGCGGCCGCGATGCCGGCCCGAAAACGCCGTTATCGGCTGCGCGTACACGGGGGCGGCGGGAGCTACGATATCGAGGATCCCTACCGATTCGCACAGACGCTCGGCGACATGGATCTCTATCTCCTCGGCGAGGGATCGGATCGGCAGATTTACCGCAAACTCGGTGCGCATTTGAAAACGCTCTCCGGCGTCAAGGGCACGCGTTTCGCAGTCTGGGCGCCGAACGCATCGAGGGTCAGCGTCGTCGGGGATTTCAACGACTGGGACGGACGTCGCCACTCAATGCGCCTGCATCCGGCGAACGGCATTTGGGAAATATTCGTGCCGGGCGTCGGAAACGGGGCCCTGTACAAGTACGAATTGCTCGACCGGCACGGCCGGCTGCTGCCGCTCAAAAGCGATCCGTTCGCGAGTTACCACGAAGCGCCGCCCGGCAATGCGTCGATCGTGTACGAGAGCGAGTATGAGTGGTCCGATGACGACTGGATGCGGCGCCGAACGTCAATGCCGGACCTCAATCGTCCGATCAGTATCTACGAAGTCCATCTGGGCTCCTGGCGACGCAAGCTCGATGCGTCGAACAGCTATCTCACGTATCGCGAGCTGGCGGAGGAACTGGTCGACTACGTCACCGATATGGGGTTCACGCACATCGAGCTGCTGCCGGTCACCGAGCACCCCTTCGACGGCTCATGGGGCTACCAGCCCATCGGCCTTTTTTCTCCGACCTACCGCTTCGGCCAGCCGGACGATTTCCGGTTTTTCGTCGATCGCTGCCACGCAGCGGGCCTGTCGGTCATTGTCGACTGGGTTCCGGCACACTTTCCTCGTGATGAGCATGGTCTCAGACGCTTCGACGGAACGGCGCTCTACGAGCATGAAGATCCGCGCAAGGGCGAACATGCCGACTGGGGTACGCAGATATTCAATTTTGGCCGCCGCGAAGTCGTCAACTACCTGATCGGCAGCGCACTTTACTGGATTGACGAATTTCACATAGACGCGATTCGCGTCGACGCCGTCGCGTCCATGCTGTATCTGGATTATTCGCGCGACGACGATGAGTGGATTCCGAACGAATATGGCGGCAACGAAAACATCGAGGCGGTTGAATTCCTCCGCTTTTTCAACAAGGAGATCCACGCCCATGGCGCAGAATCGTTTGCCGAGGAATCGACGGCGTGGCCGGGTGTGTCACGTCCTGTGGATGCGGGCGGGCTGGGATTTACGTACAAATGGAACATGGGCTGGATGAACGACACGCTTGCCTACATGAGCGAAGACCCCCTGCACCGGCGGTACCATCACGACAAGATGACGTTCGGACCCGTCTATGCATTCAGCGAAAATTTCGTGCTCCCCTTATCCCACGATGAAGTCGTCCATGGAAAACGTTCACTGATCGGACGGATGCCGGGCGATGACTGGCAGCGCTTCGCCAATCTGCGCGCCTATCTCGCCAGCATGTATGCCCACCCGGGAAAAAAGCTACTGTTCATGGGCAGTGAACTCGCGCAGTACCAGGAGTGGAATCACGATCGCTCTCTGGACTGGCATCTCTTGCAGTATGACAATCACCGTGGCGTGCAGCTGCTCATCAAGGATCTTAATAATCTGCACCGGCGCAAACCGCCGCTGCACAGGCTGGATTTCGAGGCGTCGGGCTTCGAGTGGATAAATTGGGAAGATCGCGCCAACAGCGTTCTGAGCTGGCTGCGGCGCGATCGGGATGGCAAATTCCTGATCTGCGTTTGCAATTTCACGCCGGTCATCCGCTACGATTATCGACTGGGCGTTCCTGAGCGGCGGACGTACCGGGAAATCCTGAATACCGACGCAGGATGCTACGGCGGCAGTAACGTTGCCAACCCTTTTCTGGACGCCGAGCCCGACGCGAACCAGGGCCGCCCGTTTTCGCTACGTTTGACGCTGCCACCGCTCGCCACGATCATTCTCGAGCCGGTGGACTGAGGAGACCGAAAAATGCCAGCACGCTCTGACCAGACCGCCGGGATCGGCGACATCGAGCTATTGCAGGCGCCGGCCCTGCCGATGACCGCGGACGCGATCCTCGAGGATTTCACCCACTATTACGGTCGCATGCTGGGGCGGCGCACGATACGCTCGCAGTCCCCGTTCCTGTACCAGGCAATCGTATTCGCCGCGCGCGATCGACTCATGGAACGCTGGGGAAAAACACGCAATGCAGCCGAGCGTGCCGGTAACCGACGCGTCGCGTATCTGTCGCTCGAATTCCTGATGGGCCGCCTGCTTCGTAATGCGCTCCTGAATCTCGGCATCGAAGATGAAACTGCGGCAGCACTCAATCGGCTCGGCCTGAATCTGGAAGACGTGTTCGAACGGGAACACGATGCCGGGCTCGGAAACGGCGGTCTCGGTCGCCTCGCCGCCTGTTTTCTCGATAGCTGCGCAACGCTGGCCCTGCCGGTCACCGGTTATGGTATTCGGTACCACTACGGCATGTTTCATCAGCGCATCGAAAACGGCTACCAGGTCGAAGAGCCGGATCCGTGGCTGCGCGAAGGTTTCCCGTGGGAAATCGAACGTTTCGAGTATGCACAAACGATCCATTTCGGCGGCCACACCCGCAGCTATCTGGATGCCGACGGACAAACCCGCTTCGCATGGCACGACACCCACGACGTACTCGCCATCCCTTACGATATTCCGATACCGGGCTATCGCAATGACATCGTCAACACCCTGCGGCTATGGTCCGCGTCGGGAACCGACGCGTTCGACCTGGAGGAGTTCAATGCCGGCAGTTATGCGGATGCGGTTGCGTCGAAGAATGCCGCCGAAAACATCACGATGGTGCTGTATCCGAATGCAGCGACCGAAAACGGCCAGGAACTGAGGCTGCGGCAGCAGTATTTCCTTGCCTCAGCGAGCCTGCAGGATGTCCTGCGCAACTGGCGCGAACGTCACGGCGACGATGTCGCCGGGTTTGCCGACAAGCACTGTTTCCAGCTCAACGATACCCATCCCGCGATCGCCGTCGCCGAGCTGATGCGGCTCTTGATCGACGAATACGGACTCGGCTGGGACGAAGCCTGGAACATTACGCGCCGCACCATGGCGTACACGAATCACACGCTCCTGCCCGAGGCGCTCGAGATGTGGTCCGTGGCGATGTTCCGCCGGCTTCTGCCGCGCCTGCTGGATATCATTTACGAAATCAACGCGCGCTTCATAACGGAAGTCAGCCAGCGCTGGCCGGGCAACAATGACCGTATCCGGCGAATGTCGCTGATCCAGGAGGGCAGCGAGCCGATGATTCGCATGGCCTACCTCGCGATCGTCGGCAGTTTTTCGGTGAACGGCGTCGCCGAGCTGCATTCGAAACTGCTCCAAAACGGTCTGTTCCGGGATTTCGCCGAGCTTTGGCCGGAGAAATTCAACAACAAGACAAACGGCGTGACGCAGCGGCGCTGGCTCGCGGCGTGCAACAAGCCGCTCGCAAAACTGATTACGGATACGATTGGCCCGGAGTGGGTCACCGAGCTGTCGCGCCTGGAAGACCTGAGAAGCGTCGCCGATGACAGGGATTTCCAGAAGCAGTGGCGTACCGTCAAGCTGGCAAACAAGTCCCGCCTGGCAAAAACGCTCGAGGCGAAGACCGGGATCGCCATTCCGACGGAAATGCTATTCGACGTTCAGGTTAAGCGGATCCACGAATACAAGCGTCAGCTCCTGAACGTATTGCACGCAATTCATCTGTACGATCGAATCCGTCGCGGTGACGGTGACGACCTGGTACCGCGTGCAATCGTCATTGGAGGCAAGGCAGCGCCAGGCTACGTGATGGCAAAGAACGTCATCAAGTGCATCAACAACGTTGCACGCGTCATCAACTCCGACCCGATGATGCAGGAGCGTCTGCGAGTCGTCTTTTACCCCGACTACAACGTATCGGCGATGGAGCAGATCTGCCCGGCCGCCGACCTGTCGGAACAGATTTCGACAGCCGGGAAGGAAGCGTCTGGCACCGGCAACATGAAATTCATGATGAATGGCGCGATCACGATCGGCACGCTCGACGGCGCGAATGTCGAAATCCGCGAAGCGGTTGGCAGTGAGAATTTCTTCCTTTTCGGACTTACGGTCGAGGAAATTGCCGACATGCGTAACCGGTATGATCCGGTTGCGATCATTCAGGCCGATGACGAATTGCGTCGCGTCGTGGACCTGCTCGTCAGCGGCCATTTCAATCGTTTCGAGATCGGTGCTTTGGATCCGGTGATCCAGTCGATTCGAGAGCCAGCCGATCCGTGGATGACCGCCGCGGATTTTCGCAGCTTCGTCGACACCCAGGCAGCGGTCGAGAATGCGTACAAGGACCGCGACCGCTGGAGCCGCATGAGTATCCTGAACTCGGCGGCATCCGGCCGCTTTTCGACGGATCGAACGATGCGTGATTACAACGAGGACATCTGGAAACTCGAGCAGATCACGCTGGACGCGAAGTGACGGGGAGCGGCAGTCCCTCTCCGCTCGGCGCAACACCGGACCCGGACGGTACCAACTTCGCTGTCTATGCCGGTGCAGCCACGGACGTCGAGCTGTGCCTTTTCGACGACCAGGGACGACAAACCCAACTATTCTCGCTACCCCATTTGAGCGATGGCATCTGGCACGGCTACCTGCCGGGCTGCTCTCCCGGCCAGCGCTACGGCTATCGTGCGCACGGCCAATTCGACCCCGAGCGCGGTTTGCGCTACAACCCCGCAAAACTGCTGATCGATCCGTACGCGAAGCGGCTCGACGGCGATTTTCAATGGCACCCCGCCGTGTTCGACCACGCCGATACGGGCAAGGACGAACCGAACCGCCCGCACACTGACGACAGCGCGCCGTACGTCCCGAAAAGCGTCGTCTGCGGCGCGTCCGGGCCCGTTTCGTCTTTACGACCACACGTGCCGTGGGAGGAGACGATCTTTTATGAGGCTCACGTCCGCGGTTTTACAATGCGTCACCCCGCAGTCGATGAAACAGTGCGCGGTACGTTTGACGGGTTGTGCACGCGTGAGGTGCTCGCCTATCTACAGGCGCTTGGCATTACCTCGGTCGAGCTCATGCCCGTGCATGCGTTTATCGATGAACGGCATCTCGTCCGTCACGACTTGCGCAACTACTGGGGCTATAACCCGATCTCGTTCTTCGCGCCCACCTGGCGTTACGCCCGACAGGATCCGATCGGCGAATTCCAGTCCATGGTGAATGCGATTCACGACGCCGGCCTCGAGGTCATTCTCGACGTCGTCTACAACCACACCGCCGAGGGCGACGGCAGCGGCCCGACGCTCAGTTTTCGCGGGCTCGACAACCGCACGTATTATCAGGCGGAGCCCGGCCGTCCCGGCACGTACATCAACGACACCGGCTGCGGCAATACGATCAACGGCGACCACCCCCGCGTCCAGCAGCTCATCATCGACAGCCTGCGCTACTGGCATCACACGATGGGCGTCGATGGCTTTCGCTTCGATCTCGCGCCGGTGCTCGGCCGCCACGCACACGGTTTCTCGTCGAAGCATCCGCTCCTGACGGCAATCACGACCGACAGGGAACTGAAACGCGCAAAGCTCATTGCCGAGCCCTGGGATCCTGGTCCCGGCGGCTATCAGCTCGGGCATTTTCCTCCAGGATGGGCGGAATGGAACGACCGGTTTCGCGACACCGTGCGACGATTCTGGCGCGGCGATCCCGGCCTCTGCGGCGAGCTGGCCCGGCGCATGCACGGCTCGGCCGATCTGTTCGAGGCTCGGGGCAGACCACCGTTTGCGAGCGTCAACAAGGTAACGAGTCACGACGGCTTCACGCTTGCCGATGTCGTGAGCTTCAATCACCGCCACAACGAGGCGAACTGCGAGAACAATCGCGACGGTCACGAGCACAATTTCAGCTGCAATCATGGGGTCGAGGGACACACCGACGACCCGGTCATACTGGCGAAACGGCGCCACCAGCGGCTCAACATGCTCGCCACGCTGCTGCTGTCTCAGGGTACGCCACTGCTGCTGGCAGGCGACGAGTTCGGCAATTCGCAGGGCGGCAACAACAACGCTTATGCGCAGGACAACGAAACGGGCTGGCTCGACTGGACGGGTCTCGGCAGCGACCCGACGTTCGTCGACCAGGTACGGGAGCTCGTGTGGCTGCGCCGGGAGACGGAGCTGCTGCGATTGCCGGACTACGTCCATGGCGAGCTGGAGACTGAATCCGGAGTCGTTCGCATCGAGTGGTTGGACACGGAGGCCAGGCCGCTCCGCGATGCCGACTGGCACATCACGCGCGCCATCACGATTGGATTCTGGAAGGAAACCCCTGACGGGACGGAGGCAGCCGTCGCAATCATGATCAACGCCGTGGATTCAGATGCCGTATTCCGATTGCCGGTCAGCGCCGCGGTGCATCGCTGGCACGTCGCTTTTTCGAGCGCAGGCAGTACAGCGGCCGATGCGCGGGCCGTTCAGATGCCGGCAAATTCGGTAGCGCTGCTGCTGGCCGACTAGGCGGCAGGCTGCCTCGAATCTACCGCCAGAGCACCGAGCTCAATGCGCTCGATGAGATGCACGTGCACCGGCGATGTCCTGCATATGCCTCGCAGTAGGCGGTCATGCCCGAAGGGCACTGAATGCCGGCACGCTGTCTGCGTCGCTCGATGGAGCGCTCGCGGCGCTCTACCGCGCTCCAGTCACCGGTCAGCATTGCCTGGCTTTCGAGTTGCTCGAGGGTCGGCCCCGCGGCACATCCCGCAAGAACGAAAAGCAGCGCAATTAGCAGAAGTTTCACGATTTGCTCCTTCGCGCTATCTCTGATGATAGCTGCGCACAGGTTTCGGATACGCCTGTTTTCCGGTGCGCGCGGCGACCGGTTTCGCAGTTTGACTAAGCGCAGAGCGGCCGCTCTGCGCACATGCGTCAGGGCAACAATTCGTGAGTCATAAACCTGCCTTTCGGCGAGACATTGTGGAAATAAAACAACGTCAAGGGATGCAGCGCGAAATTGTGACACTGATCACGGGATTTCTGCTCGAAACGTATTTTCCGCAAGATTTTGCGCGAACTCGACTCTGCCGACGAAGCGTCGAAACCCCTAGTCGCGCGCGTCGAACCGAGTGTGCCGGAGTCTCAGCGCATTGCCGATCACCGAGAC
>JBFHXQ010000011.1:0-18785 GCA_041598895.1 Woeseiaceae bacterium
GACGACCACGCTGTACTCGGCGCTGAATCACGTCAATCGTCCTGCCACGAAAATAATCACGGTCGAGGATCCGGTGGAATACCGGCTCGAGCGCATCAACCAGGTCCAGGTCCATCCGAAGATAGGCCTCGACTTCGGTCGGGTTTTGCGCACCGCATTGCGGCAGGACCCCGACATCATCCTCGTCGGCGAAATGCGTGATCGCGAAACCGTCGACATCGGCCTGCGCGCCGCGATGACGGGGCACCTGGTGTTTTCCACGCTGCATACGGTCAGCGCTGTCGCGACCGCGAATCGCCTGTTCGACATGGGCGCACCGGGCTACCTGATCGCCGCGGCTTTGCAGAGCGTCATCGCTCAACGGCTGGTGCGCCGTATTTGTGATAGCTGTGCCGAGCCGGCGGAATTGTCGACAGGGCAGCTCGCCTGGCTCAAGGCCCAGGCCGGTGCGAAGGCGGCTGCAAAACTGAAGTTCATGCACGGCAAAGGCTGCAACTACTGCCACCTGTCCGGCTATCGCGGTCGCATCGGGGTCTACGAATTACTCGAGATGGACGCGAAGCTGACGGATGCGCTGAGGCGGGAAGATCTGGCGGAGTTCAACACGATCGCCAAGCGGAAGAAGAGCTATGTGCCGCTGGTGCAATGCGCGCTGGACTATGCGATGGAAGGCATTACGACGGTCGACGAAGTGATTCGCGTCGTCGGAGGGCTGGACGACAGTTTCGTCGATATGCTGGAGGACGCGGCAAACGATGACCTGAGCGAGGCGGCGGATGGCTGAATTCGCGTACAGGGGTCGCTCGCCGAGCGGCGAACTCGTGACCGGCAAGCTGCATGGCGGATCGGCGGATGCCGTTGCCGGGCGCCTGATCACGATCGGTATAACGCCGGTCGAAATTCGCGACCTTGCGGCGAAGAGCACGCTGACCGTCAACGACCTGTGGCTGCGGATGGGCGGAGGCCGGCCAACGACGAAGGACCTTGTACTGTTCTGCCGGCAGATGTACACGATCACCCGCGCCGGATTGCCGCTGCTGCGCGGGTTGAAGGGTCTCATGGAGACCACGCACAACGAGGTGCTGAAAGCGGCACTCGTGGACATACTTGCGAGTCTCGAGTCCGGCCGTGGCCTGTCGCAGTCGCTCGCGGCACACCCGCAGCTGTTCTCGCAGCTGTTTATCAATCTCGTCGAAATCGGCGAGGCGAGCGGCACGCTCGATACGTCGTTCCAGCGGCTGTACGAATACCTGAGCATGGACCAGGAGGTTCGGGACCGCGTCAAAGCGGCGGTCCGCTACCCGATTATCGTGCTTATCGCGGTAGCGATCGCGCTCGGCATCATCACCGTATTCGTGATACCGAATTTTCAGCCGATCTTCCGGACGCTCGGCGATGACATACCGCTGCCCACGATGATCATCATGGGCGTATCGGACTTCGTCGTGAACTACTGGTTCGTGCTCGGCGGCATCGGTATTGCTGCGGCCATTGGCGCGTCCGCCTATGTCCGCACGGAAGCCGGCCGGCTGCACTGGGATCGTGTCAAGCTGAGGATTCCGGTTACCGGCATCATCGTGCGTAACGCAGCGCTGTCGCGTATCACGCGCTCGCTTGCCGTTTCCCTGAGTGCCGGATTGCCGATCAATCAGACCCTGCGAACCGTGGCCGGATCGATCGGCAACGCTTGGCTGGGCCGAAAGATGGTAGCGCTGGGCGCGGGGATCGAACGCGGCGAGACGCTGTCGAGCACCGCGAGAGCAAGCGGCCTGTTCACACCATTGATACTGCAAATGATCGCGCTCGGAGAAGAAACCGGCGCGCTGCCCGAGCTGATGGACGAAGCGTCGGACTTTTACCGGCGAGAGGTCGACTACGACCTCGAGAACCTGAGCGCCGCACTCGAGCCGATACTGATTGTTACGGTCGGCGCTGTCGTGCTGGTGCTCGCGCTGGGCGTGTTCCTGCCGATGTGGGACATGATCGCGCGGGCGAAGGCAGGATGACCGTGAACAGTCGGGCCCGCCGCCCGCGCCGTGAGCCGCTCCCGTGTCGCCATGGCCGCGGATTCTCACTGTTCGAGCTCGTCGTCGTCATCGCGATCATCAGCATTCTGGTGACGGTCGCGCTCGACCGCCTGCTGCCGTGGATCGACGAAGCCGAGCGTGTTTCCGTGCTGCGCGTCGAGGGTCAACTCAGGAGCACGCTTGTGATGGAGGCCGCAAAACGCGTGGTTCGTGGCGAATCGGCACGAATTTCCGAGCTCGAGGGCAGTAATCCGGTCAACTTTTTGCTCGAGCCGCCGAAAAACTATGTAGGCGAACTGCAGCCGCCGGAAGCCGCGGAGGCACCGCCCCGGCACTGGTATTTCGACGCCACCAGCCGCCGGCTCGTTTATCGGCTCGGCGAGGCGTTCGGGCTGCGGCCGGCCGACACGTCGGCGGAGAATCCGGCATTTGCCGTGCGCGTGGCGTTTGCCGATACGAACGCGAACGGATTGTTCGAGCCGCGGCGGGACGAGTTTCACGGAGTAAGTCTGGAGCGCGTCGCAGGTAACGTTTGGCTGCAAGGTTCCGGTGCGAACTGAGCGGCGGTCGCAGAGTAGGTATGCCGGGTCATGATCCGGTGTTTTTGTAAAAACAGGGTAATTACGAGGAGTATTTGATGAAGACGAAGAAACAAGGCGGCTTTACGCTGATTGAGCTGGTCGTCGTAATCGCGTTGCTCGGCATACTCGCCGCGTTCGCCATACCGCGTTTTGCGTCATTGGAGCGCGAGGCACGGGCGGCGACCACGCAGGGACTGTCGGGCAGCGTGCGTAGCGCGGCCGCAATGGCCCACGGGCTGTTCCTGGCCACGGGCACGACGCCGGTGAACATGGAAGGCAACAATATTGCGATCACGAACGGGTATCCCGACGCGACGGATATCGCCGGCACGCTTGCCGATTCGACAGGCTTCACGGTAACCACGAACGCCGGTTCCGATACGACGACGTTCGCGAAAACCGGCGCGAGTGGAACGTGCGAGGTCGTATATGTCGAGGCGGCTGCAAATAACCCGCCAGGGATAACGGTCGACGTTTCGGGTTGCTGATGGGGTCCGCGACCAGCCCGGGTCCGGCGCAATGACTGCCAGCGGGCGCAGACAGTACATGTCTGATGCTCGCGGACCCGGTGCTTCGCCCACAGGGAGATCTGCATGAAGAGATACAGCGATTCACGCACGGGTGGCTTCACGCTGATCGAGCTCGTCGTGGTAATTGCAGTGCTGTCGATCCTGGCAGCTTTTGCGATTCCGCGTTTCGTCGGCCTCGAGCGCGAGGCCCGTACCGCCACGACGCTCGGCATTTCCGGCAGTATCCGCAGTGCGGCGACACTCGCGCACAGTATGTGGCTTGCGCAGAGCGTCAATCCGATCGTCATCGAAGGTAACGTTATCAACCTGACGCAGGGTTATCCGGACGCTACCGACATTGCGGCGGTTCTGGCCGACATGTCCGGATTCTCCGTCGCCGTCAATGCAACTGGTGACCAGGCGCTGTTCACGAAGATCGGCACCACCGGCGGTTGCGAGGTCGTTTACAGCGACGCGCTGGCAGGCAGCGCTCCGAGTATCAGCGTGGACGTCACCGGGTGCTGAGCGATGCACTCGCGCGTCCTGCAAGAGCGGCCTGCTGACGCGGCCAGATATCGATGCCGCTGCCGCGGTTACACGATCGTCGAGGTCGTCCTCGTGATCGTAATCCTTGCTGTCCTCGCCACTGTCGCCGGACCCAGATTCTTCAATAATTCCGCCTTCGATGAGCGCGGCTATTACGACGAGTTGGTGAGCGCGCTGCGCTATGCACAGAAAGTAGCGGTTGCGAGCGGCTGCCGAGTGCGTGTGAACATCGCGGCAACGACGTTCTCACTCGCACAGCAGGCAGCGACGGGCGGCCACTGCGATCCGACGGATGCCAGTTATCCGCTGCCTGTCAGGCTGTCGACGGGCGAGCTGATGTCCGGCACGGCGCCGGACGGTGTTTCGGCGGCGCCAACCATGAGCCTGGTTTTCGACGCCCTCGGACGCACGAACCTCGCCAGCAATCAGGTTTTCACGGTCGGCGCGCGCGCACTCACCGTGCAGGCGGACAGCGGACTCGTGGTGACGCCGTGACGGGATCGTGTTCACAGCGCGGCGTGACGCTTGTCGAGCTGCTCGTGTCCATCGTCATCGTGGCGATCGCCGCGAGCACCGTACTGGGCGTGCTGTCCATGACGACCGCGGGCAGCGCCGATCCGATGATCCGGCACCAGGCGGCGGCCGTTGCAGAAGCGTATCTCGAGGAGATTCTGTTGAAGCCTCTGAGCGATCCCGATGCGTTGGACGGCGAAGCTGCCCGTGCTGATTTTGACGACATCGACGATTACGATGGCCTGTCCGATGGCGGCGCGCACGACCAGTTCGGTGTTCCTCTTCCGGGACTTGCTGACTACAACGTGGCGGTCTCGGTTGCGCCCTCCGCAGGGCTGCCTTCGGTGCCAGCCGCAGACACCATGCGCGTCGACGTCGTCGTTACCCATGCAAGCAGCGTGAACTTCACGCTGTCCGGATACCGAACCCGGTACTAACATGCGCCTGCGGCTCCAAAGCGGATTCACGCTCGTCGAACTCGTGATAACGATCGCGCTGACTACGATCGTCGTGTCGTTCATGTCGGTGTTCATAGCGGGCCCCGTGCGCGCCTATACGGATCAGGGGCGGCGTGCGGAGCTCGTCGACGTAGCCGAGAACTCCCTGCGCCGCATTGCACGCGACGTTCGACGCGCCTTGCCGAACAGCATCCGGGTGAGCGCGACAGGTAGCATCGTTGCGATCGAGATGTTGAATACCGTCGACGGTGCACGCTACCGGGACAGGCCGCCGCCCGGCAATCCGTCCAAGCGTCTGCAGTTTTCTTCACCCGACGATGCGTTCAATTCGGTCGGCGTTTTCCGCAACATCGCAGTTCCGTTTTCGTCGACAACACACTACCTCTCAATTTACAACGTCGGAGTTCCTGGCGCAGACGCCTACGAGCTGGCGAACGTGATCACGCCACCGGGAACCCGCATCGACATCGCTGCGGATAGTGTCGCGGGCGAACACAATGTGCAGCTGACGCCGGCGTTTCAGTTCGCGTTCGCGTCGCCGGGCAAGCGGGTTTACCTTATTGACGAGCCCGTGTCCTATCTTTGTGACACAGGAAGCGGCACGCTGGTGCGATACTCCGGCTACTCGATCGCGTCCAGCCATGCAGATCGGGATTCCGGCGCAGAGCTGCTCGGCGCCGGCGCATCGGCAACCGTCATTGCCGACCAGGTCAGCAGCTGTGCGGCAGCGTACGCGCCGGGCACGGCCCAGCGGGCGGGCCTCGTTTCACTCGGCATCGACGTCTCCGACGCGGGCGAGACCGTCTCGCTGCTGCACCAGGTGCACGTGGATAACGTGCCGTGAGCGGTGCGACGCAGAATCGCAGACAGCAGGGGCTGTCGCTCGTGCCGGCGCTGTTCCTGCTGATCGTGCTTGCCGGCCTCGGCGCGGTGGCGGTGCGGCTGACCGCTGTGCAGCAGCAAACTGTCGTATTGGCGATGCAGAGCGCGCGCGCGTATGCCGCCGCGCGGGCCGGAATCGAATGGTCAGCTTACGAAGCGCTCGTCAACGGTAGCTGCGCGGCTGGCACACTCAGCCTGACCGAGGCGGGCCTCGCCGGCTTCACGGTCGATACGAGCTGCGCCAGCACGGCACACTCCGAGGGGCCCGACACGGTTACCGTCTATTTCATCGAGGCATTTGCGTACGCCGGCGCATACGGCACGCCGGACTACGTGTCGCGGCGCGTGCACAGTACGGTTACGGACGCGACCTGAGGTTGGCTTCGATGGTCAGGGCATCCGGTCATGTCGCGCTCGTGTTGGTCACGTCACTCCTGAGCGGCATGGCGTATGCTCAGGCATACGACGATTCGATTGCCGATACGGTGCTCAAGGAAAGCGCGCCTACATCGAATTTCGGCAGCGACGGAGAATTACCCGCCAAAAGCGCGACCGGCGATAGCCTGCGCGCGATCTACCTGTTCGACTTCTCGAGTATCCCGCCCGGAGCAAACGTTACGCAGGCCGATTTATGGCTGCGGGTGATCGGAGAAGAGACGTCCGGCGGCACGGTCGGAGTCCATCGGATAACGGATACCTGGACCGAGACGACTGCAAACTGGAACAATACCGGCAACGACTACGATCCGTCCGCGTTTGCGACTTTTGTCCCGGACAAGGAGAGCTGGGAGAAGATCGATATCATCCCGTTAGTACAGGGTTGGGTCTGCGGCACTTTCAATAACAACGGCCTGATGCTGATCCCCGTTTCGCCCGATGCCGAGTCACGATACTCCAGTAAGGAATGGAATCCGGGCAATCGTCGGCCACGGTTGTATTTGCGCTACTCCGGGATGGCCGTCTGCCCGAGCGTCGATCATTTCGTCGTCGTGCACGACGGTTACGGCATCAACTGCCTCGACGAGACCATCACTGTGCGGGCCGAGGACGTCAGCGGTAGCCCCGTCACGAACTATTCCGAGGAAGTGACGCTCGATACCCAGACCGGCGCGGGCACCTGGACGCTCGTTACCGGCAGCGGCACGTTTACCGATGCAACGGCCGGCGACGGCCTCGCGACCTACACCTGGGCCACGGGCGAGAGCGAGGCGGTGTTTGCGCTCAGCTACGAACAGGGCACGAATTCATTCGACATCGACGTGTATCAGACCAGCGATACGCTGCTACGCGACGACGATACGGAAGGCGACATTGCATTTTCTGCAGACGGTTTTACGCTGACTGCCGCTCCGCTATCGAATCCGCCACCCGCGGTCATCGTGCCGTTTTCTGCAACGCAGACGGCGGGCATCGATTTTCCCGTGTATATTTCCGCCTACGGGCAGACGCCGAACGATCCGGTCTGCGGCGTCATCGAGGCGTACGACGGGCCGAAGGACCTGAAGTTCTGGTTCGACTACGTGGATCCAGTTGTCGGCACGGTTGCGGCGTCGATCGACACAATCGGCATTCCGGCAAACGAGGCTGCGGCCTCGGATCAAACCGTGACGTTCACGAATGGCCAGGCCTCTGTCACCGGCAAGTACAAGGACGTCGGGTTGCTCCGAATCAGCGTCAAGGACGATTCGCAGGCGCACCCGGATCTGCCGAACGGTATTCGTGGCGCGACCGCAGGCTTCGTCATAAAGCCATTCCGGTTCCTGCTGTCGGACATCGAGGACGGCGCCGGAAACCCGAATCCGGGGGCAGCCGACGCGTCCGGGGCGGCGTTCATCGCTGCGGGCGACGCATTCTCGGTCACGGTCACATCCCTGGATGCCGATGGCGACGTGACGCCGAACTACGGTCAGGAAGCCGTTCCGGAAGGCGTCCGGCTGACGCCGACGCTGGTGAGTCCCGCCGGAGGCGACAATCCCGTGATCGCCGCGCCGGTCGGTTTTGGCGCGTTCGCGTCAGGCCAGGCGACAGGATCGGATTTCAGCTGGCCGGAGGTCGGAATCGTCACGCTGACCCCATCGGTCGGCGACGGCGATTATCTCGGCGGTGGCGACGTATCGGGAACCGTCAGCGGTAATGTCGGTCGATTCCATGCCCATCATTTTACGACGACATTGAACGTGCCGACGTTCGCGACGGGCTGCGCGGCCGGGTCGTTTACCTACATCGGCGAGACGTTCAATTATTCCAACGTGCCGGTCGTCACGTTCACGGCGCATGCGCTTAGCGGCGAAGTCACCGAAAATTATGCCGGTGCGTTCTTCAAGGTCGACAACGCGAGTCTTCCCGATCCCGCCTACACGGCAACGCCAGCGACGCTCGACACGTCGGGATTGCCGCCCGGGTCGAGCGATCCGGCCGTTGCCGACCTCGGGCTGGGCGTCGGCACGCTAACGTTTTCGGGCGGCAGCGGCCTTGCGTTTACGCGCGGTGCCGAAGAGGCGCCGTTTGCAGCGGACATTCGCGTTAGCATCGATCTTGTCGATGCGGATGCCGCCGCCGCATTGGGAAACCCCATCGTCTTCGGAGACCCGGGCGGCATCCTGTTCGACAACGGTGCAACGATGCGCTACGGGCGTGCGCGCGTGTTGAATGCGTATGGCTCAGAGCTGGTCGATCTGGCGCTGCCGTTACGCGCGGAATACTATGTAGATGCCGCGACCGGCTTCATCACGAATACCGACGACGCGTGCTCGGGCAGCGTCACGCTGTCGCTCGGAGCGTTCACCGAAAATCTCACGGCCGGGGAGACCTGTGTTCACGACTCCGGCAGCCCCGGTGCGAGCGGCGAAGGTTGTGCCGCGCCCGGGCCGCTGGCCTTGCAGTTTCGCGAACCCCCGCTGGGTGGTGACTTCAACCTGAATCTTCGCGCACCGGGAGCCGGCAACGACGGCAGCACGACGGCGACAGCGGATGTGCCAGCCTGGCTGGAATTCGACTGGAACGCCGGTGTTCCCGGGCTGGAAGACCCGAGCGGTACCGCCGTGTTCGGTATCTACAGCGGCGCGGACCGCCGTATCTACATTCGCGAAGTGTACTGACGTACCGGAACGGTTTCAGTCATCGAGATGAATGTTGACGCGGCGGTTGTGCCGGCCCTTTTTTTCGACTTTACCGACGCGCACCGCCCCGACTTCCGCCGTCGACCCGAGGTGTGTGCCGCCGCAGGGCTGCAGGTCGACGTCGACGATTTCCAGGAGCCGCACCTTTCCCGTGCCTCGGGGCGGCTGCACGGACATCGTTCGTACGAGCTCCGGATCGGCATCGAGCTCCTCGTCGGTAATCCAGCGGCAGCGCACGGGATGATTCTCCGCAACCAGCGCGGATAGTGCGGCCTGCACCGCCTCCTTGTCGATCGGTTCGGTCATGTCGAAGTCGAGACGGCTCTTTGCCGCCGAGATGTTGCCGCCGGTCACACCATAAGGCAGCACCGCGCCGAGCAGGTGCAGCGCCGTGTGCATGCGCATGTGGCGATAACGGCGCAGCCAGTCGAGGGTGCAATGCACCGGTTCGCCCATTGGCGGCAGGCCATCGCTATCAGCAAGTATGTGCAGAATGGCTCCGCCCTCACCATAACGCGTGTCGACGATGGCCGCCCGCCCGTCGGCCCAGGCCAGCGTTCCTGTATCTCCCGGCTGGCCGCCCCCCAACGGATAGAACACGGTGGAATCGAGAATGACGCCGCTGCCATCGACGCCGATCACCTCGGCATCGCACTCCTTCAGATAGGCATCGTCGCGAAACAATTCTCGGGTGCGCATGGTGTCGGCGACAGTCTAACCGATCGGGTCGAGCGTTGCTGCTACCGCATCTCCTGCTACGGGGTTTGCCGATACGCACCGAGCGATGCAGCGTTGCGAGCGCGGATTGTGCGCACAGAGTCTACGTAGAAACCACGACGCTTCGCGACAGGCACGCAATCTACAATCGATGTCATCGCAAGAAACGCCGTCAGCCGAGGCGTTGGAGAGTCGACACCGCATGCCCGGAAACCGAAAGCTCCAGTTGGCGATCATTCTGGTTTGCCTGCTTGCGGCGGGCCCGGCGCTCGCGCAACAGGGTGCGCAACGGGCGGTAGAGCTCCAGGCCAGGAGCCTGCAGTCGAGCATCGACGTGCAGGAGCGAATCAATTCGCTCGACGATGAAACTCGCGAAATGCTCAACGAATACAGGGCAACGATGTCCCAGGTGCAGGACCTCGGCGCCTACAATGAGCAGCTCGAGCAACTCGTTGCGACACAGCGAGTGGAACTCGCAGACTTCGAGCGTCGGTTCCAGGAGATCGAGACGACGAAGCGGCGCATATTGCCGCTCATCGTGCGCATGATCGAGGTTCTCGACGAATTCGTCGACATCGATATACCGTTTCTCGAAAAGGAACGGGCGATGCGTATTGCAGAACTCGAAAAGCTCATGAAAAAGCCTGATGTACCCACGTCTGAAAAATATCGCCGCATCTCCGAGGCCTATCAGATAGAGCTCGAATACGGACACACAATCGAAGCATACGAAGGTGAGATCGAGGTCGGTGGCGAACCCCGAACGGTTGCGTTTTTGCGCTTCGGCCGACTCGGCCTGTATTACATGACGCTCGATGGTCTCGACATCGGTTATTGGGACAACGCTACCGACCGATGGGTTGCGCTGGACGGTGAATTCCGGCAGCCGCTCGACAGGGCGATTCGCATCGCACGCAAGCAGCTGCCCCCCGACCTCATACGGCTGCCGATCCCGGCGCCGGAGGACAGAACATGATGCGAAGCATGACCTTCGCAGGCGTACTGTTCTTGCTCGCCACAACAACGTCAGTTGCCTCGACGGATGACCTCGATGCGCTTGTCGAGTCGGTGCGTCAGGAGGCCCTGAAGGAAGCGGCGCATGATGAAGATCGCGTCAAGCGATTTCTTGCCGAAAGGTCGGAGCAGGCGCGTTTGTTGCAGCAGGCTCGCAACGAACTGGCCGCTGCAAACAAGCGCGCGGATGAACTGCGCCTCGAATACGAAGACAACGAAAGAACTCTGACCGAATACGAGGCGAGCCTTCGCGAACGCGCGGGCGATCTCAACGACCTCTTTGCGATTGTCCGCCAAACGGCGCTGAACGCAGACAACGTGCTGAACGCGTCCCTCGTCGCTGCCGAACAGGTCGAGCGGTCGACGTTTCTGATGGATCTAGGAAAAGGGGAGACTCCCCCGACGATCGATGACATCAAGCGTCTGTGGACGACGGTGATGACGGAGATCAGCGAATCGGGCAAGGTCGTGCGGTTCGATGCGACGGTCATCAAACCTCAGGGCGACGAGGCCCGACAGATCGTGACGAGGGCTGGCGTATTCACCTCGGTTAGCGATGGCGCATTTCTCCGCTATTTGCCGGACTCGGGAAAGCTCGTCGAACTGTCGCGCCAGCCGCCCGTGCGATTCCAGCGAATGGCAGGCGCGCTCGAGGCTGCGGAGTCCGGCATTGCGCCGATGGCGCTCGACCCTTCAAAAGGCGCCATTCTGAGCCTCATGGTGCAGTCGCCGGATCTCGTAGAGCGCCTGCGTCAGGGCGGCGGCATCGGTTACCTGATTCTCGTACTCGGTGCGTTAGGCCTGCTGCTCGTGGTGCACAGAGCGCTGAGCCTGTTGCTTACGCGGCGCAAAATGGATGCGCAGGTCAAGGTGCCGGAGGCAAACGAGGAAAATCCGATCGGGCGCCTGCACAAGGTCGCGCAGGACACCCGCCACGAGGGCATCGAAGCGTTGGGTATACGCCTCGATGAGCAGCTCGCCGAAGAGTCGTCGCGTTTGAATCGGGGATTGCCGACGGTAGCCGTCCTTGCCGCGGTGAGCCCGCTGCTCGGCCTGCTTGGTACGGTGACGGGCATGATCGAGACGTTTCAGTCGATCACGCTGTTCGGCACCGGGGATCCGAAGCTCATGTCCGGCGGAATTTCCCAGGCGCTGATAACGACGCAGCTCGGCCTTGCCGTTGCCATACCGCTGGTCCTGTTTCACAGTCTGCTGACCGGCCGTGTCAACCGACTCGTGGAGCGCCTCGGCAAACACAGTAGCGATCTTTTGACGGTCGGCGATGTGGAATAACTACGTCGATGGAGTTTCGGCACTCTTCGAACAGGGTGGCTATACGCTGTGGGCCATCCTGTTTGCGTCGCTGTTGCTGTGGGTACTGATCGCCGAGCGCTACTGGTTTCACTGGCGCCAGATGCCGGGTTTGCAGGATCGCCTGCGCGAGGAATGGCGGGCTCATCGAAGCCGCCTGCCGGATGCGCTGGTATTGCGCCGCATCCGTGGACTCGTCGGTGATCTGCGTGCAGAGGCGAGCCGCAATCTGCAGGCGCTAGAGGCCCTGACGGGAATTCTGCCGCTGCTCGGTCTGCTCGGGACCGTGTCGGGAATGATCAAGGTCTTCGAAGTCATTACCGTATTCGGCACCGGCAATACGCGCGGCATGGCGTCGGGCATATCGGAAGCCCTCGTTACCACCATGGCGGGCCTGTTCACGGCGCTGTCGGGAATTTATTTCGTATCGGATCTCAAGAGTCGCGCCAGGGAGCACGCGCGACGCTTCGAGGCGGAACTGGTCGAGGACCGGTAAATGGCAACCAAAGATCACTTGAGATCCGAGGCCGGACCGACGGCAATGAACATCACGCCGCTTATCGACATGGTGTTCATTTTGCTGATTTTCTTCGCGGTCAATGCGTCGTTCATCAAGGAGGCCGGTGTCGAGATCGAGCGGCCGAGTGCCCGTACGGCGGTGACCCAGCAGCAAGCGAACATCATGATCGCGGTGACCGAGAACGGCGAGGTCTGGGTCGATCGTCAGCAGGTCGATCCGCGCAGCGTACGCGGTCATGTCGAACGCCTGCATGCCGAAAATCCCGAAGGCGCTGTCGTCATTCTTGCCGACGATGCGTCCAGGACCGGGCTCGTCATCGAAGTGCTCGACCAGGCACGACTGGCCGGTGTCGAAAACGTCGCCGTTGCGGCCACACCGGACTGATGCGGCTGCACGCGGACACGAGCAAGCTACCGGCCGTCATTGTGACGGCAATACTCGTGAACGTGCTGATGTTCACGGTGATCGAGTGGATGGTCGGTCTGAATCGCATTCGTTTGTCCGATATGACCGACATCGACATTGCAAATTTTATACGTATGTCCGAGCAGTCGCGCGAGGTTCGGTCACGACGGGATCCGAAGGCGCCGGAAAAGCCTGCCAAGGAAATGCAGCAGGATCTCGAACGGCTGTCGCAGGCTTCGCGGATGGGCGGGCTCACCGGGCTCTCTGTCGATCTTCCCGATATCGATGTCGACATCGATCTCGGCGGCGATATCCATATAGCGAGGGAACTGACGCCACTCGTCCGGATTCCCCCGGACTATCCGATCGCCGCGCTCGCGAAGCGGATCGAGGGATTCGTACTGCTCCGGTTCACGGTTACCGAGACGGGTTCGGTGGCCGATCCGGAAATACTGCGGTCAGACCCACCCGGCGTCTTCGACCGCGCGGCACGACGCGCTGTGCTCAAGTGGAAGTACCAGCCGCAGCTGGTGGACGGGAAGCCCGTTGCCGTAAAAAGCTACACGCGCGTTCGCTTCGAGATGTTGGACGAATAAAGTTGCGCCTGCGAATCTGGCTTACATTGTTTATCGCCATTCCGCTGCTCGGGGCGAACGGCAGCGACGTGCAGACGTCTCGTGGCACCTATCTCAAGCTGATGGAGGTGCAGGAACTGTGGGAAAGCGAGGAGTACGCCAGGGCACTGTCGGAGCTGCGCGAATACACGAGCCGGACAGCCGACAAGCCCTATGACAAAGCCGTCGTGCACCGGTACATCGCGCATACCAGCATCCTGGCAGGGGATCCGGCCGGCGCCCGCAGCGCGCTGGAAACGGCGCTGTCGATACCGGATCTGCCGGCGCCGTTCGTGGCGGACCTGAAGCTGTTTTACGGTCAGCTCGTGCTTGCCGATGAAGAATTCGAGCTGGCCAGACGCATGCTCGAGGACTGGTACACGACGACCGAGGGCGACAAAAAGAAACAGCCCGAGCACCTGTTCTCGCTCGCCTATGCGAACTACATGACCAAGAATCTCGCCCGCTCCGAGCCCATACTCGTCGAGGCGCTCGGCCGCACGCGGCGGCCGAAAGATTCCTGGTATCGCCTGTACTATCAGGTGCTGTTCGAGCAAAGGAAATACGATGACGCATTGATTGTCCTCTACGGACTGCTCGATCGTGAGCCCGGCAACGAAGGCTACTGGCAGCTGCTCGCGAACCATTTCGTGCAGCTGGAAGACGGTAAAGACGCGCTCGCTGCGATGGCCATCGCGCATCAGCAGGGAATGGTCACGGAGCCGGATGACCTGCGGCGGCTGGTTTCCCTGTACGGGTACATCGAGATTCCCGACAAGGCTGCCCGGCTCCTTCAGCAATACATAGCCGATGACACGATTCCCGGCTCACCGGAAACGCTTCGGCAACTTGGCGACCTGTGGCTGCTCGCACGGGAGCGCGACCGTGCGAAGGAGTATTTGCACCGCGCCGCCGCAGTTGCTCCGAATGGCAGAACTTACGAACTCCTCGGCAGCATCTATTTCGAGGACGAAAACTGGCAGGAAGCCTACGCGCAGTATGTGCAGGCGCTCGATATCGGTGGGATCAAGGACCCTGAGCGGATCTATATGCTCGCCGGCATCAGCGCGTTTCGCGCGGGCATGAAATCCGAGGCGCGTGCCGCGCTGCGCGAGGCCCGCAAGTCCGATGCAATGCGCCGGCAGGCCGACACACTGTTGCGGCGGCTCGAAGACGGCTGAGTCCCGCCTGCGAATCCGATTTGCACGTCAAGAGCATGACGTAAACGGGCATATTGGCCACGGTGGTTGTCAGCTCTCCCCGTCCCGCTGGCCGGCAATCCTGGCGTTCTCGATTGCGGCCCGCTCGTCGGCGCTCAGCACCCGAGGCTCGGCGCTGGGCAGGCCGGTGTTCGGATCGAAAAACGGGGATGGTTTATGCTCACCGCGCAGACGACCCATCAGCAACCAGCCAATCTGTCTGAGCATCAGCGCCGCCGTACCGCGATCGAATTTCGGCAGTTCGCTACGGTCGCCCTTTGCGTACTTTTGCCAGACGCTCGCGACCACCGGACCGATCGTGTAATCAACAGGCGCTCCGTCATTGGTTTCCGCCAGCGACAGGCGCAGGAGTCCGGCGAACGGTAGTCCCGGCCTCGCAGCGGTATTGGCGAGCGGTGTGTTGCAGCACGCCGCATACCAGCGCAGCAGGCCCTTCGGCGTCAGTCGCATGCAGGCGAGCCGGTTCGCGCCTTGGGAAAACGAAATTCGCCGCGGCGCGACCTGAAAAATGTCCGAACCGCCGTGCGCATCGAGGATCTCATCGGCCCGGCCGAGAAAATGCGCGAATGCCTGACAGTCGTCGCAGTAGCAGATGCAGTGATTGCCTGCGTCCGGTGAAACGTCGGCGACGATGCCCTCGAGGGCGCCGCAGCTGCAGCGAATCTTGAGGTCGGTACCCATGGTTTTCAGGCTGATCAGGATGCTCTTTTGCGACACATCGACGCGATCGAGCGGGCGCCGGCCGGAACGCGATAGTACGCTGGATTGCGCCGCGATTGGCAAGTCGGGAAGCGCGCCATGGATACCTTGATGCATGCTCGACGGCGTAGCACCGGGTCTCGATACGTCCGGCGACCGAGCCGGGACCGAGCGGCGCTGGTATAGTGGCGTTGCGCGTAGTTTTGACAGGGGAATGCAGCATGAGACTTCGGAGTCTTTGGCCCTGCGCCATGGCCTTACTTCCCGGGTGGGTACTCGCGCAGGGCGTCGTAAAGCATCACTGCACTTACGGGTCTCTCGAGCGTCGCATCGACGTGCTTTATGAAACCGCCGACGCCGTGCCCTGCGAAGTGCACTATCACAAGGATACCGAGGCCCCCGGCGAGCGGCAGGTGCTGTGGCGTGCGAATAACCAGGCCGGCTACTGCGAGCAGAAGACACGAGACTTCATTGAAATGCTGCAGGAATCCGGCTGGGACTGCGGCGAGCATGGCAACGCGGACACGGAGGATGGCGATGTCTCCGAAACCGATGCCAGCGATACCGATGTGCTGGCGCCGGCCGCAAACGGGGGAAGCGAACGGGAGCAATAATCCCGAATTTGGCTGCCGGCTGCGCAGAAACTGCCGCATCGTGGCCCCGAAAACACCAAAAACAGGCAACACTCGCTGCATCGAGGAGCACTGCAATGGCCCGATTTCCGACCGTTTCCGAGAATCCGCAGCTTGCACACGTGTTTCACCGGTTTCCGAAGGGCGTGCGCACTCTGTGCAAGCTGCATGACGAGATACTCCGGGAGGAGTCGGAACTCACAATCGGCGAACGTGAGCTGATTGCTGCCGTTACGTCTTCGATGAATGCCTGCAATTTTTGTTTCGATGCGCATCGGCGCATCGCCCAGGCATTCGAGGTCGACGTCGACCTGGTCGATGCGATCGCGACCGACTTCAGTGCCGCGCCGGTCGATTCCAGGATGCGACCGCTGCTGGCGTACGTGGTGAAATTGACACAGGCGCCGGCTCGAATGACGGATAGCAATGCGGACGCGGTGTACGCGGCGGGCTGGTCCGAGGATGCGCTGATGGATGCAATTTTTATCTGCGGACTGTTCAACATGATGAACCGTATTGTCGAGGGCACAGGCGTCGTGCCGCGTCCGGATCAGCCGGCGATGGACGCGAGCATGCGCGCCGCGTGGCGGGATCGAAGCTATGCCGACTTCGCAGAGGCCGCGATAGCGGGCAAGTTCAGCGCGCCTTGACGATCCACACCAATGAATCTGCAGCGCTGCAGTAACGTCTCCGATCTGAGGCGGATGGCGCACGCCAGACTGCCGGGGCCGATATTTCACTATATCGACGGCGGTGCGGACGACGAGTGGTCGCTTAAGCGGAACACGCAGGCGTTCGACGACTACGTGCTGTTACCGAACTACCTGCGCGAAGTCGAGTCAATCGACCTCAGAACCAATGTGCTCGGCACGACGCTCGAGCTGCCGTTTTTTCTGGCGCCGACCGGAATGTCCCGACTCTTTCATCATGACAAGGAGTTGGGCGTTGCGCGGGCGGCTGCAAAGTACGGCACACTTTACTCGCTGTCGACGCTGGGCACGGCGAGCATCGAAGAAGTTGCAGCTGTCGACGGGGCGCCGAAGATGTTCCAGATCTACATCCTCAAGGATCGGGAACTCACCCGCGAGTTTGTGGCCCGATGCCGGGCGGCCGACTTCCAGGCGATGTGCCTAACGGTGGATATGCCGCTTGCCGGCAACCGCGAACGCGATGTCGTGCACGGCATGAGCATGCCGCCGCGCTTCGGCCTGGCGAGCCTCTGGAGTTTCGCCACGCACTGGCGCTGGGCGTTCAACCTGCTGCGACATCCGGACTTCCGGCTGGCAAACGTCGCGCATCGCGTCGACGCGCTCGGAGCCGGCACGATGGGACTCATCGACTACGTAAATGGCCAGTTCGATCGCAGCGTGACGTGGGACGATGCCGCGTGGCTGGCCGAACAGTGGCCGGGCGCGTTTTTGATAAAGGGCCTGCAGACGGCCGCGGACGCCAGGCGCGCCGTGGACATCGGTGCATCCGGCATCGTGATCTCGAACCACGGCGGCCGCCAGCTTGATACGACGCCCGCGCCGATCGACTGCGTCGCCGAAATTCGCGACGCCGTTGGCGGGTCGCTGGAGCTCATCGTCGACGGCGGCATTCGACGCGGCACGCACATTCTGAAGGCGCTTGCGCTCGGTGCGGACGCGTGTTCGATCGGGCGCGCGTATCTGTACGGGCTGGCGGCCGGCGGCCAGGCCGGCGTCGAAAGGGCGCTGCATCTGCTCAGAGAGGAACTGTTGCGGGACATGGCGCTGCTCGGCTGCAACTCAATCGCAGAGTTGACGCATGACAAAATACGCTCCATGAATCACCCGACCTGAAACGTTTTGATTTGGCAGCATCAGCAATAGGAAATCAGTCGTCTGGATCGTCCGTCATTGACTGCGCGCGGGTGAGGCGCATCCTCAGTTCATAGCGGCGCATGGCCTCGTCATGGTCGGGAAGCGTCACAACGGGCACCGGATCGTAACCGCACTCGACAAGCAGTGGATTGACGATCGGACCGAGCCGACTGACAACGTCCCCGCGCAGCGTTTTCCAGCGATCGACGCTGCTGCTGTCGATCGTGGGGCGGCCGTGGATTTTCCAATCGCCGAGTCCCTCGACGACATCATCGGCGAGAGCGCGATCGAGAATTTCCGAATCCCACTTTTCGCCGAGAAATCCGAACAGGTCTTTACAAACTCGCTGCGGATCGCTGACCAGATCCTCGTAGCGTATCAGCGTCGATGTGTGGTAGTTGCGTTGCGCAAAATCAAGCAGCATGCCGGTTACGTCTCGCCATGCGTGTGCGTATGCCTCCAGCGGCCGTGGAAATTTTGCGACGTACTCGTGAAGTTCCCTGATGTGTATTTCGTTTGCCTCCGTCAGATCGTGCAGGCTCAAAGCAGCATCCAGCGCGTGCCGGGTGACGCAGATGAAGCGGGCGTGCGATGCATACAACTTCTCGATCTCGGGCAGATAAAAACTGTCGACAGCAGTTTTCGAAGCCCAGCGGGATTTGCCGCGTTTCGCGGCGATTTCTTCGAAAAATGAAAACGCCAGATTACGGACACGATCGAGAATTTCCGCTTCCGAAAAGCCTGCCGATTTGAGGCCACCGATAACGCCGTAATCGATACCGTCCGTGACCGTGTCACTGGCTAGAAAACGCGCCGTTGCGCGTAGCAAAAAGGTTTCGCCGCTGCAGCCGATGCGTGGATGAGCATTCAGAATACGCCTGAGCAGCGTCGTGCCGCTGCGCGGCAATCCCAGAAGAATTATTCCACTATTGTCTGGAACATCGGCCATAGTTCGGAACCTGACTCACACTCAAAGAGCGAGATAGCGTATCGTCGTCTCCGGTGTGCCGCCGAACAGCAGGATCGCAAGTAGCAGCGTCGCGAGCCAGAGTCCGGTGCCGACCGCTCCCACCTTGTGCCCAAATCGCTGTGAAAGATAGTCGTACATTTCAAGACACCATGAACAGTATTGCATAAACCGACATCGCCGATCCGAGATCAGGTTCCGTTACCA
>JBFHXQ010000012.1:0-18756 GCA_041598895.1 Woeseiaceae bacterium
CGCGTCCGTGCGATGTCCCGAGCCTGATCCAGTGACTGCATTTGCGTTGCCTCGAACGTTTCGGCGCCTGCCCTGGCGCCGGCCGGCTCCGATGTGGCGATCGCGACCTCGTTCGTTTCCGAGTCTCTCGCGCGCTCCGAGCCGACCTGGATGACGTCCTGCTCTGCAGCGCCTTGGGATGACGGTGCTGTCAATTGTGTCGGCAGCAACGTCGGATCGGTTTCCGGTGGCGGCAGGCGGGTGACTTCGAGCACGATTGCGAGCGTCAGGCCTACGGTTGCTGCCCACGCAAACGGCCGGACCCATGGGGTCATTGCCGCATAGCGCCGGTCCGCGCGCCTGGCTGCTTCGTCGAGAATGCGCGCGTCGAGATGCTCGGGTGTGTGTTCCTTCGCGACCTCGCGGTAGAGCTCGGAGATGGCCGTATCCCGGGACGATTCGTCATTGGTTTTTCGTCGCTTGTTCGTCATGATGTTTCGATCGCCTCGTCGACTGCGGCACGGAGTTTTTGCAGCGCGTAACGCAACCGGCTTTTCGCCGTTTCCCGCTTACAGCCTGTTACGTAGGCAATGTCATCAAGACTTAGTCCGGCTTCCGCATGCAGCAAATACACGTCACGCTGTGCATCGGGAAGCGTAAGCAGTGCGGCTTCAAGACGGCGCCGGGCGAGCGCCCGTTCGGTGACGGCGTCGGGAGATTCCGTACTGGCAGCAATCGCATCGTCGTCCAGGGTATCGGTGCAGGCGTGACGTTTGTTCCGGCGCACGTAATCGACGAAGCAATTGTGCGCCACGCGGTACAGGAACGTCGCGAATTTCGCCGTTGGCCGATAGCTCTGCCGGGCCTTGATGACTTTGCCCCACACGTCCTGAAACACGTCCTCCGCTGCTTCCCGGTGACGACACAAACGCAACAGGTAACGGAAGACGGCGTTATTGTGACGTCGGTACAGCGCCTCGAACGCGCTGATATCGCCATCGCGATAGCGCAGCATCAGGACGCTGTCCTCGCACTCCGGACTCATTGCCGCAGCATAGGCGACCGCCGGGCGCTTCGAAACCGTGCTGCAACCGAGCCTCAGCGCCGCGGTGCGCGCGGCATTCATAGGCCGTCGCCGGATTCGCGGGGGTTGCGGATATGAAGCCGGCTGGCGTTCGGGTGTAGCGCGCATAACTGATTGATTTTCAGAGATACTGACTCGCCATCTTGCCAACGTAAACGCAGCCGGTCGCAGTGCCGGGTTAAGCGTCGGATCGACGCGCTTGCCAAATCCATGATTAGTGTTATAGTTAGCTATAACACTAGTTCACTCACCGAGTCCGACCTCAGGAGACATCGCCATGTACCGGAACGCCGCACATCATTTGGGCCTCATGATGGGGCTGCTCGTGATGCTGCTGATGACTGCAGCGCTCGTCGCCGGGCAGGCCGGCGCGTCGCTGCATGAGACCGCGCGCGCTGACGCCGGGTATCGCGACATCAGCCCGCTTGCCCAGCCGCATGGGCACGTCGCCGGTGTCGACTTCCCGGCCTGGGACCTCGCTATCGAAGTCGATCCCGAGCTGTCAAGGCGCGCCGTCGAGGCTGCTGCCGCCGTCGTTCGTGATTTCGCCGAGTTGCCGTGAAGCGGCCTTGTACCCGGTCTTGCAAAAGGTTTTGAGTATCGAATCGGATTCCGTCACGAAGGCGAGTAAGGTAGCGACGGAGTGTTTGCGCCGGCTCTTCCCGGAGCCGGCGCTTTTTTTCGGTGCAAAACCCGGTGCGCTCGCCGTCGCAACCGGCTTGGGTAACTGACGAGGGCGCGTATGGATCCGAAGTGGAGTGACGATCTTCCGATCTATCGGCAACTTCGGGACCGGGTTGTCGAGATGATCCTCGAGCGGGTCCTCACAGATGGCGACGCACTGCCGTCGGTGCGCAACGTTGCCGCCGAGTATCGGCTGAATCCGTTGACCGTTTTGAAGGGATACCAGGAACTCGTCGATGAGGGGCTGGTGGAAAAAAAACGCGGTCGCGGCATGTTCGTAACTGAAGGAGCGCGCAGTCGGTTGCTGAAAGACGAGCGCCGACGGTTTATCGACAAGGAATGGCCGGGGGTGCTTGCAACCATCGAGCGGCTCGGGCTGGATCCGGCGAAGCTGCTGGAGGACGCCCGCATCGAGAGGCAAAAAGGAGACGACGACAATGACTAGCCTCGTCAGTGCGCGCAATGTCTCTAAACACTACGGAGATGTACGCGCCGTCGACAACGTCAGTTTCGGCATCGAGAAGGGCAAAATTCTCGGCCTTATCGGTCCAAACGGGGCAGGCAAGACCACTCTGCTAAAGGCCTTGCTCGGATTGACCGACTGCGACGGTGAGTTGACAGTTCTGGGCCTGGATCCGTTCCGCCAGCGGAAGGCGCTGATGCAGCAAATCTGCTTCATCGCCGACGTTGCTGTTTTGCCGCGCTGGATTCGCGTGTTTCAACTTCTCGATTTTATCGAATCTGTGCACCCGAATTTTTCGCGCACATACGCCGAGGAGCTGCTGGCTCGTACCAAGGTGCGGCGCGGCGCGAAGGTGCGAGAGTTGTCAAAAGGCATGGTGACTCAACTGCATCTGTCCATCATTACGGCGATCGACGCGAAACTGCTGGTCCTGGACGAGCCGACCCTGGGACTCGATATTCTTTTCAGAAAGGAATTCTATGCGAATCTTCTGAACGACTACTTCGATGGTGAGCGCACGATCCTGATTACGACGCATCAGGTCGAGGAAATCGAGAATCTTCTCACCGACATAATGTTCATCAACGAGGGCAAGATTCTTCTGCACGCGTCTATGGAATCCTTGCCGGAGACCTACGTAGAACTCCTGACGAGCGGTGATAATGCCGTAACCGCCCGAGGCCTCGGGCCCATTCACGAGCATGAGGTGTTCGGCAAGAATGTCATGACGTTCGAGGGAATCGATCGAAGCAAGCTCGCGGAGCTGGGTGAGCTGCACACGCCGTCAGTGGCCGACCTTTTCGTCGCGAAGATCAAAGGGGCCGAAGCATGATTGCTCATCAATTGACCCTGATCCGTAGGGAAGTTTGGGAACATCGTTCCATTTGGATGACGCCGCTCGTCATCGCCCTGATCGTTTCGCTGCTGTCCCTGACGGGACAGGTCGTCGTTTCCGGATTTGATCATGCTGTCGATATTGCCATCGTCGGGGCATCGAATATTGGTGAGAACGAGCGCCGGGTGGCTATTACGGCATTCCTTGTCGGCATATCGCTGTTGTTCATACTTGCGATGCAGGTTCTGACCGTGTTCTACAGCCTCGATGCACTGTACGCCGAACGGAAGGACAAGAGCATTCTCTTCTGGCGGTCCCTACCGGTTACGGATGCGGAGACGGTCCTGTCGAAACTGATCACGGCCGGCCTGCTGATACCGATCATCACGTTTGTTGCTGTCGTGGTCACGCACGTCTTCAATCTCGTAATTTCGAGTATCTGGCTATCGGCACAAGGGGGCGACGCAGGCCATCTGATCTGGAGTTCGGTACCGCTCATCGATAATTGGCTTGCCACGCTGATCGTATTCGTCGCGCTGCCGCTGTGGATGTCGCCATTCCTCGGGTGGTTCCTGTTCGTATCGTCGTTCACGAAGCGCTCCCCGCTGCTGGTTGCGTTTTTGCCGATTCTTGTCGTGCCGATGCTCGAGCGGATCATTCTGGGTACGTCGATATTCTCGGAGGCGATATTTGTAAGGACCGGAAAGATGCCGTTATTCCATGGCATGGAATCGGCGGATTTTTTCGACGAGGACAAGCTGACGGTCTCGGGGGAAGCGATCAGCCTGCTCGCGCGCATCGACCTGGCCGGATTTCTCACCAGTCCATCGCTCTGGCTGGGCCTCGTCGTCTGCGGCCTGTTCACGACGGCCGCGATCTACATGCGTCGCTACCGCGAGGAAGGCTGATTTTCGAAGCGCGAGCTATCCGGCGCTGCCGGGACTCGTACTGATGGCGTGCTTACGCAACTTGCCTCGCAGTTGATGATAGCTCAGCCCCAGCAGGTCTGCGGCCGTTCGCTGGTTGTACCTGGCTTTGTCCAGCGCGGCGCGTAGCAGCTCTTTTTCGGTATCGGCAAGGCGTTCGGTCAGGTTCGTAGGCAACAACGGTGGTAGCGGCGCGGAGGCCCGGGGCATCGGCTGCCTTGGCTGCGTGGCCAGTTTGAACGGGGAATCGAAGGGGTCGAACGCGATCCGCGTGATAGGCTTTGATGGATCTTCCGCCCGATACACGGAACGTTCGATGCAGTTCTTCAGTTCCCGAACGTTGCCGGGCCAGCCGTGCTGTAACAGTGCCGACGACGCCCTCGGCCCGAAGCCCGGGAACAGGGGCCAGTGCAGCTCGCTCGCCATGTTGATCGCGAACGCGTGCGCAAGCGGCAAAATATCCTCGAGCCGCTCCCTGAGCGGTGGAATCGTGACAACATCGAAGGCAATACGATCCAGGAGGTCGGGGCGGAATTTGCCGTCTTCCGCCAGCGCCTGAAGGTCCGCATTCGTCGCCCCGACGATGCGCACGTCGACACGGAGCGTTTCAGTGCCGCCGACCCGCTGCAGCTCGCCGTATTCGATGACGCGCAGGATCTTTTCCTGCATTCGCAGAGACACCGTCGCCAGCTCGTCGAGGACGAGCGTGCCACCGTCGGCGCGCTCGAAATGACCGATGTGCTGGCGCGCCGCGCCCGTAAACGCGCCGGCTTCATGCCCGAACAGCTCCGATTCCAGGATCGACTCGGTCAGTGCCGCACAGTTGACTTTGACGAGCGGACGCTCCCAGCGGCCGGACAGGAAATGCAGACGAGCCGCGACGAGCTCCTTACCCGTGCCTCGTTCGCCGACCACGAGGACGGGCTTATCGAGCGGCGCAGCGCGCGACACGTGCTCGAGCATTTCGAGAAACGCCGGCGCCTCGCCGATGATCGGCTGTGAGGGGCGGTTGGCAGCCATTGGTGAATTAAGCCATAAAATGGGTATTAGCGCTAATAAGTAGCAATTTTCGCCAAATTCGAGGCTCGTTCGAGAGCCCGAATTGTCTGAATAAAAAGAATAAAAACAGTGCCTTAACGCGCCTTTCGGGCGTCTGGCACGGAATCTGCAATTGACACGGCAGGATTCACCGAAAAGAGGACACAGCCATGGGTATATTCACGAGATTCTCGGACATCGTGAACTCCAACATCAACGCGATACTCGATAAGGCGGAGGATCCCGAGAAGATCGTTCGTCTCATGATCCAGGAGATGGAGGACACGCTGGTGGAGGTACGCTCGGCGGCGGCGCGCTCGATCGCAGACAAGAAGGACCTGAACCGCAAGCTTGCATCCGTCGAGCGCGAGATCGAGGATTGGGAACACAAGGCCGAGCTTGCCATGCGCAAGGGGCGCGAAGATCTGGCGAAAGCGGCGCTTGTGGAGAAGTCCCGCGTCGCGGCCGCGGCCGACATCATCAAGGCGGACTACGCAGCGGTCGACGAGGGGCTCAGCAAGCTCAATGAAGACATCGGCCGGTTGGAGGGTAAGCTCGAGGATGCAAAAGCCCGCCAGAAAGCGTTGCTCGCACGGCACAAGACCGCGAGCAGCCGTCTCGCGGCACGCAAGAAGATCCATGACTACAAGATAGATGATGCGCTGATTCGGTTCGAGCAGTACACGCGGCGAATTGACGACGTCGAGGGTCGCGTGGAGGCCTACGATCTCGGGTTGCCGAAGGACCTCAATCACGAATTCGCGAGTCTGGAGGCAGAGGAGTCGGTCATGGAAGAACTCAATGCGCTGAAACAGCGCGTCGCTGGTGAAAACAAACGGACGACGGAGGCGGATTAATTGGACCTGGGTGAACTCATCGCCGTCGCGATCATCCTGTTCATCGCGATTCCGGCGCCGCTGTTTATCGTGCTGCACTTCATTACGAAGTGGAAGCAGTCCCGGGAAATATCCCGGGACGACGAGCAAATGCTCGAGGATTTGTGGACTCTTGCGGACCGCCTGGAGAGTCGCCTGCGGTCACTTGAGAAGATTCTCGACGACGATTTGCCCGAATGGAGGAAAAAATCATGAGCCGCCGCAATTTCAATACCGATCGAGGTGCCGTCGCCGGGTTTTATCGGGACCGCGAGAACGGCTGGGTCTTCGGCGTTTGTGCGGGAATCGCCGCGCGTTTCGACGCCGAACTCACGGCTGTTCGCATCGTCGCGGTTATCAGCCTGATCCTGTTCTTCTGGCCGACAGTGCTCGCCTATGGGGTCCTGGCCCTGTTGCTTCGTGACAAGCCGCTTATTTACGCGGGCAGGCGAACCGAATTCGACTTTTGGCGGAACTACCGGCACGATCGCTGGAGCCGTTCATGAACGCGTATCCGGACAGCCGTCCGCGGAGATTTTACCGCAACGCGGACAATGCCATGCTCGGCGGAGTTTGTGCCGGGATCGCCGATTATTTCGGGCTCAACTTGCGGGTTACGCGAATACTCGTCGTCGTGTCGTTTTGCCTGGCGATGCCGATGACGATTCTGGCCTATCTGGGCACTGTCCTGCTCGTGCCGTCGCAATCTTCGGGTGCCAGGCAATCCGTCGTTGATCCGGAATTTCGCCGCGCGGTGCGCGCGTCGCCGCAGCAATCGATGACCGATGTCCGCCGCCGCTTCCAGTCGCTCGATCGCCGGCTTGCCAGGCTCGAGAAGTACGTGACGTCGTCACGCTATGACTTGGATCGCGAATTCAGGAACCTGTGACGAACACTGATTACGATAAAGGATTCACAAAATGAATACTTGGGTAGCCATTGTTGCAATCGTCGCTATCGTGATGTGTGCCGAGGTGTGTAAGCACTTCGCCAAGGCGCGCGGCGCCAGGAGGACAAGTGATGACGAAGTCGAACAAATGCTGGCCAAAATCGAGCTTCTTGAAGACCGAATAAGGGTTTTGGAACGCATCGTCACGGAAAAAAACTACGATCTCAAACAAGAGATCAATCGCCTTTGACCCATGCGGGAAACACTGACAGCAGCAGACGTGCGCGAATTACTCGCCGATCTCGGCATTGCGCAGGTGGGTCGCGTTGTCGTCATAGGCAGCGACGACATCAAAGACGATCGTTGCAGCGGGGTTGAAATCGAAACGATTGGCTGCGTTCAATCTGCGGCTGATATTCCGAATGCGTTACGCGGCGATATCGCAATCGTCGCTGTGGACCGACTCGACATGGGACGGGCCGATACGGAGCACCTGCTAGCCCGACTGCGGGATGTTCACAGCCATCGAGTCCTTCTGCTGCTGGATGGCGACACGTGGAGTGCTGACGAACTCCGTGCGCTGGGCTTTCTCGAACAGCCTACGCGCCGTTCCGAAAATCGCGTCTTTTTCCATGACCCGGACCAATTCAATGAGCCGCGCGAGTGGAATAACCCCACGAGCTGGGCTAATCCGAAGAACTTCGGAAAATATCGCTGGTAGAAGCGGCCGCTGGTCGAGGTTGGTCGTTACTCGGCGCGACCCTTGTACGCGCGAACCTCTTCGTTGAACTGCGCCGCGATGATCTCCATCTCCTCGACCGCAGCGTTGTACTTCTTGTTCAACATCTCTTCGCGCTGTGCGACCATCTCCGGCTCGGGCTCCTCGAGTTCGGATAGATTTGCCTTTTCTTCAGCCTCAATGCACGCGAGGTAATCTTCCATTTCTGCCATGTAGGCTTTCACGGCCTTCTGGCCCTGGATCATTTCCTCTTTCGTTGCGGTTTGCCCGTCCGGAACGTTGGCACGTTGCGGATAGTCGCAGGCGATCGCCAGCGGCGCTGCAAGCAGAAAAAGGGCAGCGCTCAGGAATGTAAGCATGGACTTCATACGATCTACTCGTGTTCGTGGCCGCAGCCGAAACGGCGGCTCGTTGGCGAATGGGGAAGCAGACCGTATTTAATCACGTCGCCAAACCTGAGTGAAGTTAGGCAAATTCCTTATATAGATCAGAAACTTGAAGCCGATTCGGGGCGCCGGATTTTGTCAAATTGCGCGCTCTTGGCGACGTCCGCCGGCGGCGTTTCAGGCAAACAGCGCGCGGTGGATGTCCGAGCCCTCGGCCTGAGCAAGCAACAACTCGAGATAGTTGTCGGCACTCATCGGGTCGCCGAACAGCAATCCCTGTACGTAGGTACACTCCAGGCGCTGGAGAAAACTCAGCTGCGCTTCGTCCTCGACACCCTCGGCGACGACGTCCATGTTGAGATTGCGCCCCATCTGGATGATCGTGCCGACAATCGTGGCATCATCCGGATTCGTTGCAACGTCACGCACGAAGGATTTGTCGATCTTGAGCGTGCTGATCGGGAACTGTTGCAGCGCACTCAGCGACGAGTAGCCGGTGCCGAAATCGTCGATCGCCAAATGCAGGCCGAGGCCGTACAGCTGATCGAGTAGTTTGATCGTGCGTTTAGGGTTCTCCATCAACGTGGTCTCGGTGATTTCGAGTTCGAGCGATGTCGGAGAAACTTCATGGCTGCGCAGCGTTGCGCTTATGTGGTTAATGAAATTTGGCTGTCGGAGCTGTCGCAGCGACAGATTGACCGACACACGGCCGGGCGACGATACCGAGTGTTGCCAAAAGCGGAAGTCTTCGCAGACCTTGTCGAGCACCCATTCGCCTATTTCGATGATCAGGTTCGTCTCTTCGGCGATCGGTATGAAGTCGGAAGGCAGAATCAGTCCGCGGTCGGGCAGTTCCCAGCGCACGAGCGCTTCCGCGCCGGTGATCTTGCCCGTCTCTATATTGTATTTCGGCTGGTAATGCACGAGCAGCTCATCGCGCTCAAACGCCCGCTTCAGCCTGCTCTTGGTCATTAGCCGCTCGACGGCGGCCTCGTTCATCTGCGGTTTGTAATAGGCGAACACGTTGCCACCCTTTTTCTTTGCGCTGTAAAGAGCAGCATCTGCATTACGAATCAAATCGATAACGTTCGTAGCGTCCTTGGGATAATGTGCAATGCCCATGCTTGCGGTCATGAAGACCTCGTGGCCCTGGACGAAAAACGGGTCCGCCAGCCGGTCGAGTACCGTCCGAGCGAGCGCGTTGAGGTCGCCGGCGTCTTTGCCGACTGCCCGGAGGTCACTGATCACGACGGCAAATTCGTCGCCGGCGAGTCGCCCGATAACCGCGTTGTCGGGTAGTGCCGCGGTAAGCCGCTCTGCAACCGTCTCGAGTGTAGTGTCGCCAGCGAGGTGCCCGAACGTGTCGTTGATTTCCTTGAAATTATCCACGTCTACATAGAACAGGCACAGCTCATTGTGCGCCCGCCGGGCCCGGGCGATCGCGCGCTGCAAAAGGTGCTGGAACTGCATGCGATTCGGAATTTTCGTGAGCGCGTCAATACGCGCGAGATAGCGAATACGCTGCTCGGCACGACGGCGTTCCGTAATGTTTTGCGCGGCATAGATCCGGTCGCCGGCGGCCCCGTCGGTGCCTTCGATGAAGGACGACGTGTAGGAGACCGGAATCGATTCCCCGAACTTGCTCTCCATGAAGACCTCTTTCGGAATGTCCGAGAGCGGCTGATCGATGAGTGATCCTGATTTTTTCTTGTCGACAATAACGTCGATGGGCGTGCCGATCAGCTCGTCTTCTTCGAAGCCCAGCATCACGGAGACGGCGCGATTGACGCGTTTGATCTTGCCGCTGCTAGTGGTAACGATAATTGCCTCGTTCATGCCGGAGAGAATGCTGTCAACATAATCGCGCGAGATCGTTGTCATGCGGAGCTTGTCGCGCATGTCGTTGAAAACCGCAGCCAGCTCGCCGACGGCATCCTGACCGGCGTGGGGCAACATTTCGCCAAAGTCGGCGTCGCGGAGCTTTTCCGCCTGGACCGTGAGTTCGCGAATCCGGCGAATCTGACCGCGAACGAACAGTGCGATCACGAGGCCGCACAACGAAAGCGTCATCAGCAGTCCGGTTCCGATCCACAGATAGCTGATGTGTCGACTTTCATTTTCCCTGTCATGCAGGCGCGCTACGAATGCCGCCGACTCCGCACGCAGCTGATCCAGCTCGAAGTAACCGATCAGGTCGCCGACGCTTTCGTTCTCGGCAGCGACGGGGTATGTCAGCGCGAGATGGTCCGAATGCCAGGTGGCCGACCCGGTCGCCACCGTTTCGGGTACGTGCCCGGCCTGCACGGCGGCGATGCTGTCGCTTTCGAATCGGAGTCCGGCCAGTGTGGCATTCGCGGTGAGCGTTCGATCAAGCTCGGCCGCGATTGCCTCCCGCTCAAACGTCATCAGAGTCGGCGTGAGACGATCGGCGATCTCGTGCAGCTGAGCACGGACGCGGCGTTCATAGCTCGCTTTCAGAGAAATATCGTGTTCGGCAACGCTCGTGGCCATCAGGTCGTTCGCGAGCCAGCGATACTGGCCGTAGAACATTACCAGCAGAGCCACCGCAACAAGGGTACCGAGCGTAACCGAGAGCAGCAGATACCTGGGTATTCGTTTGCCGATCATATCTCTCGTCGAACTGTCGGACCGCACCGGGTCACGCTGACGCCGGCCCGGCCCGCAGGCCGTTTATCATTATTCTGACCCGCCGTCGCTCCCGGCGTGCCGTCGACTATCGCCGGTTCCGCCGATGCAGCAGGATAGACTGTCAAGTGTACACCCGCGCATCCCACAGGCGTATCTTTCCTTTATGTACAATTTCCGGCGAGTGTCCGTCCGGCGGCGCGTGGCGGTCAGTCGGCCCTGCCACGTTTTTCGACGAATTCCTTCGGCGCCTCTCGGCCGGTGGTCTTCATGACGCCTTCGACAACGGCACCCTCGGCGACGGCGATCGCCTCCCCGGCGACCGTCCCCCTGATTCGCGCACTGTCGGTAATCTCGACCTTGCCGGCTGCGATTATGTCGCCGTCGATCCGCCCGGCAACGATTACGTTGGATGCCTTGATCGTGCCGGTCCAGACACCCTGATTCGCGAGCGTCAGGGTGCCGTCAATTTCGCAGTCGCCGTTCACTTCGCCGTTGATCAGGTAATCGCCACGGCCGGTTATGAGTCCGGATATCGTGCAACCCTCATTGATCAAGGTCGCCGGTCCTGATGCCCGATCGCGCAGGCGCCGCAGAGGGGATTCGTTCATCGCGTTAATGCCGGAACCGCATGGACAGTGGAAAGTGCGAAGTGTAACGTCCGGCGTGCGTGAATGTTACGAAAGATTCACAAAATTTAGGGAGACTTCTCGAGGTAGCCGTAGCCGATGGTTTCAATGGTCACGAGGATGCCGCCTTCGAAAACCAGGCGCCGCATCAGCTTGCGTGGCCCGAAGTTGTAGACAAATTCGGTTACTACGACTTCCTGGTTGATGAACCCGTAGCCCGGATAACGACGTTCGCCAAATCCGCGCGAAAGCCGCCGCCGGAATCCGATATCGATCGCCCTGATCGTGTAGCCGAGGTGTCGCACCGTGGTCGGCTCACCGCAGATGGCCAGCACTTGTTGTTCGTGCATGCCGTCCTTTACGAGTTTCGTGCCGCAGCGAAAAGCGGCAGCCGGCTCAGCCATCAAAATGGCCACGAACGCCAGTGCCGCGGCTGTTAGCGGCTTTGCGGAATAACGCCTCATTTCGGGAAATTCGAGCCGGCCATGGGACAATAGGAGCATTCTAGCAGGCGCGCGGCCCTCATTTGCGACCGCGCGCACTCTCGAGTTTATCGACCGCCAAACCGGTCCGAAGTTCGTTAGCACTGCCAGCACATAGCGCGTTCCGCGACCACGTGTGGTAAAAACGCGTGCGAGGAACCCAGACAGTGATATCCGGATTCGACAAGCGCCTGAGCGCAATCGTCAATGCGCAGGACGCGAAGCTGGCCGGGGGCCGCAAGGGAATCGAGAAAGAATCGCTGCGCGTAGATGCAGGCGGCTATCTGGCAAAGGGACCGCATCCGTCGACGCTGGGTTCTGCGCTGACCAACCGTTACATCACGACGGATTTTTCCGAGGCGCTGCTCGAATTCGTGACGCCAGCATTCACGAACACCTGGGAGACGCTCCGATTCCTGTGCGACATCCATCAATTCAGTTACGAAAAACTCGCGGACGAGCTGCTCTGGACGGCGAGCATGCCGTGCCGAATACCAGCGGACCGCGAGATTCCACTGGCGCGTTACGGGACGTCGAATGTAGGCCGGATGAAGACGATCTACCGGCGCGGCCTTGGCTACCGCTATGGCAGACACATGCAAACCATCGCCGGCGTGCATTTTAACTACTCATTGCCTTCAGAGTTCTGGTCCGCCTATCAGCAAATCTGTGCGGACAGGCGGAGAGAGAGTGACTTCTGGTCCGATCATTACCTCGGACTTGTGCGAAATTTTCGCCGATTCGGCTGGCTGGTTTTGTACCTGTTCGGCGCGTCGCCGGCGATGTGCCGTTCATTTGCGCGTGACGAAACGCCGGACATGCCGTCCTTTAGTCAGGATACGATCTTCGAACCATATGGAACGTCACTGCGCATGAGTGATTTGGGCTACAGCAACAAAAACCAGTCCCGCATCAATATCTCCCTGAACAGCGTTGACGAATACATTCGGGACCTGAGCAATGCAATACGGACGCCCGAACCGGCGTACGAGAAAATTGGCGTCAAGGTCGATGGCCGGTACCGTCAGCTGAGTGCGAATTTGTTGCAGATCGAAAACGAATACTACAGCTCCATCAGACCGAAGCGCGTGGCACATTCGGGAGAGCGCCCGACAGCAGCGCTGCGGCGGGGCGGCGTCGAGTACGTCGAAATTCGTGCGCTGGACATCAATATCTTCGATCCGTCGGGGATCAATCAGAACACGATGCGCTTCATGGAAGCGTTTCTGGTTTATTGTCTGCTCGAATCCAGCCCGGCGATCGACGAAGATGCGCTCGAGGAGAGCCGGCGCAACCAGATTGCGACCGCGAAACGGGGTCGCGATCCGAAGTTTCGACTCCAACGGGACGGTAAGGATGTTCCGCTCACGGATTGGGCACGCGACATTGTGACGAAAGTCAGCGATGTTGCCGACGTCATCGATGCGGAGGAAGGCGGTGACAGTTATGCGGCAGCGGTCGCCGTGATGCAGCAGCGAATCGACGATCCGGATACGACACCGTCAGCGCGTGTGCTAGCCGAACTGCGAACTGCCGACTGCGGGTTTTTCGATTTCGCGATGGCTGCGGCCCGCGGCCACCGTAACTATTTTCGCTCGATCGAGCCTCTGCCGGCGGAGCGGGAGGCCGAATTTGAGCGCGAAGCGGCCGAGTCGCTCGAACGGCAAACGGCCATCGAAGCCGCAGATAAGATCAGCCTTGACGAGTATATCGCCCGATATTTCGCGAGCGACTAGCACCTGTCGCGGACCGCTCGTGTAACTCCTATGCGGCGCGGATGTTCGTGCGTGTGCGGCGCGCCGGTCGGTTGCCGCCGCGTCGAGAGCGGCGTGGCCAGACGCACAACTGTGCGATGGGTCACAATTTGGCGGCCGTCGCGGTGTACCACCGGCACAATTTAACTAAACTTGAGTCTTTCACTGACGCCGCAGCAGTCGCAAAGGCAGATTGTACTCGTGTTCAGAACGTTCGTAGCAGGCGTGATCCTCGGCCTCGTGGCGTGCGCAGCCGCGCTGTATCTCGTGCCGGCTGTTGATCAACATCGTGAGGCGTCGTTGATCGCCGTCAGCCCCAATGGCGGAACTACCGAGACATTTCACATCAACGTGCCAATCGACCGAATCATGACGGGCTCGACGACTCAGCGCGAACCGTTGCCGCCGGGTCTGCAGTGGCCCGACAATCCGCTTTTCGCGGCCACGACGACCGAGCTGTTTAAGGTTCGCAACAGTAAAGACGCGGTAATCGGCGTTGCCAGCAGGCTCGCCGCGGACGATCCAGAGATAGACAGCGTCGTCGAGTGGACTCTGCACTTGCCGGCACGCGGGTCGCTGTTTGCAACGATGCAGGTTGTCTCGGCCGGCGACGCAGCCCGTCGCGGCGCACTGCGCGCCGGAACACGCGAATTCCGGGGGCTGCGTGGCGAACTAACCGAGCGCTGGATTCGCAATACGGCGGTGGCAGACGCAGCGGGCAGCGGACGATTGGAACTCATTGCGCGATATGCGTCATCGCGGGTGGAGGCGCCATGAAATACGTCATTTCATTGACGCTGGGCGTCCTCGCGGGTGCGGCCTTGTTTCTCGCGATTATTTACTACAACCCCTTCACGAAGGGCCAGATGCTGTCGCCACTGTCGATCAGCGAGAACGAAATCATCGGCCTGAACTACTCGGCCGTGCCGCGGGATGCGTTGGTGTATACGAATAGCGGCGAAGCTCGTGTGGCGCCGTACCCGGACAAAGTGCAGCAGTTCTGGGAGCCGACGCTCAGGAATACGGGCGCGTTCGTGACCGTGCTAAGCGATTCTCGGCAGCAGCCGACGGGCATTGGCGTAAAGTTTTTCTCGCGATCCGAGGATACGCAGTTGCTGCGCGGTCAGGCGCTCGTCGACAGCGTATGGCACGTATTTCTGCCCGGCCGTGGCAGTCTGTTCGTACAGCAAACCGAAAATCATTGGGACTTCCTGCGCGAGATCATTATTCCAGCGCGCTGGAGCTCGGCAAACAACTGGCGTGGAAACTGGCACGGCAATATAACGCACGGGCCCGGAGTGCTGGGTACCGCGTTGGTCGTTGGTGGCAGCGGCCGGTTTGAGACGCTTGAAACCGAGGCCGTGGAATCGCTGAATGCAAAGGCCTACTCGGTGGATCGGGGTCCGGTGGCGATGACGGGACGACTGACGATCGAGGTTCCGCGTCAGGCTCCGTCGGCCGGGATCGAGGCAAACGCCGGCACCCAGTAACGCGTGATCACGAGACGCCTGGCGCACGCCAGCATTACACCTCCGCCAGTGGCCAGAGTATCGGCAGCAGCACCATCACGGTCACGAACACGACGATCGTGAGCGGGACCCCGACTTTCAAATAATCGACGAAGCGGTAACCGCCGGGTCCCATCACCAGAATATTTGCGGGATGCGAAATGGGGCTCGTGAAGCTGGCCGATGCCGCCATTGCCACCGCCATCATCGCCGTTTCCGGCTGAAGTCCCATATCGGCCATCGCTGACAGGACGATCGGCGACATCAACACGACGAGCGCCGCCGTCGGAATGATCATCGTGGCCATGGCAGTGAGGACGTACAGGCCCATGATGACGGGCCATGGCCCGGCGTCGCCGAGAAACGCCATGACCTGCCCTGCAAGGTAGGTTGCGGCACCGGTCTCCTGCATCGCCGTTCCGAGCGGCAGCATACCGGCAATGAGAAATATCGCTCGCCAGTCAATCGCCCGGTACGCCTGTTCCATGTTCAGGCAACCCGTGAGCACCATGACGGTGCCGCCGACGACGGCGGCGACCGATATCGGTGCCAATCCCATCATGACCGAGACGACGACGCCGAACATGATGGCCCCAGCGAGCGGCGCGCGGCGCGTGTCCGGCGGTTCCTGACCGAGCGGCGTCAGAATGAGGAAATCCGGATCCGAGGCGAGAAGCTGCAGGCGATCTCGGGGCCCGAGCAGCAACAGCGCGTCACCAACGTTGAGCCTTTCGCCGGCGATATCCGCGCGCACCGTTTCACCTTCACGCCATATGCCGACCAGCTCGATGCCGTATCGTTCACGAAAGTTGAGTTCGCCGACAGTGCGGCCCGCAAGGCGACTGCGCGGATCCAGTGTCGCGTCCATGAGCGTCAGACGCTCTGAATCGATGGTGCCGCCGAGTTTGCCACGCGCATCTGCATCGATTTCAAGCTCCTGCAGGCCGCGCAGGACATCCAGATCGCTCGGCTGACCTTCGATGAGCAGCAGGTCGCCTCCGTCGAGTATCTCGTCGCCGCGCGGCATTACCTTCAGCTCACCGTCGCGAAACACTGCAACGACACGAAAGTCGAACGCATCGGCGACTCGGCTTTTTTCCAGGGTCGTCCCCGCCAGGTCGCTTTCCTTCGGCACGCGCACGACGAACATGCGCTCGTCGGCCTGGTAGCGTTCCTCGAGTTCCTCATCGGTAAGGATTTCGACATCCTCGAAGTCGGAGAACTTCTCGAGCTGTTCGATGGCCTCGATTTCGCCCTGTACGAGGACGCGCTCGCCCTTACGCAGCGGCACGTATGCGAGATCGGTCAGCCGGTAACTGTCGCGGCGGCGCAGGCCGACGACCGAGACGTTGAAGCGAGTCCGAAACGCAGCATGCCGAACAAGCTCACCCACGAGCGGCGACGTTTCGGTGATCGTCGCCTCTGCGTACGCGACTTTCGCGGAAACCATGGACTTCAGTACCGGCGCCTCCCGTTCGATGACGAGATCGCTCCAGCGGCGCAGTTCGCGAAACTGGTCGATGCGGCCCTGGACGAGCAGGCCGTCGTTGTCGCGCAGAACCGTTTGCCGGTTCGGCAGCGATTCGGTGCCGCTGCCGCGGAACAGGGACAGGATGATGAGGCCGGTCGAACTGCCGATGCGGCTTTCGGCGATCGTTTTGCCGACGAGCAGCGAGTCGTGTGGCACGCGGAGCGTAAACGTACGCTCGTGCAGCTTGTAGCGATTTCTCAAGGCGCGCTGACTGACGTGTTTGCCGCGGCCGGCCCGCTGTTTGGGCAGCAGGAAGCGGCCTATCAGGGCGACGAACAGCACGCCGACGACCATGACGCCGCCGCCGATTGGCGTAAAGTCGAAAAGCGCGAACGGGGTGAGCCCGTTCTGCGCCAGCGACTCGCTGATCAGCAGATTCGGCGGCGTACCGATGAGCGTCATCAATCCGCCGAGCAGCGTCGAGTAGGCGAGCGGCATCAGCAAGCGTGATGCGGCGATGCGGGTGCGCCTGGCAACCTCGACGACGACCGGCAGCATCAGCGCGGCGACGCCGATATTGTTCATGAACGCGGATAAAACGGCGCCGGTGATCATGATGACAATGACCATCGCGAACTCGCGCCGGCCAGCGACCCGCATGACCTGGCGACCGATGATGTCGGCGATCCCGGTCCGGGTCAGCCCCTCGCTGAGAATGAACATCGCCCAGACTGTAATGACCGCGCTGTTGCTGAAGCCGGCGAATGCCTCGTTCGGGCCGACCAGACCCGTCACGGCGAGCGCACCGAGCACCAGCAGTGCGACGAGGTCCATGCGGATGACTTCACTGATGAACAGGATCAGTGAAACGGCCAGGATGCCGAGCACAAGTGCGATTTCGAACGTCATGCAACCCGCAAAACGACTACGGTGGACCCCTTTGGATTGAAAAAGCCGCTTCGCCAGTTAGGCAGCCCGACACGCGAGATCGGGAAACGGCGCCCAGTTCCTTTTTATACACGAGCGCGACAGGAAAAGCGTCGTCGTGCAACATTCGTTTTCATTCCGGTCGCAAATTGGCGACGAATGTTGTCAGATATCGCCAGGCCTGCCGACACCTGCGACAACGCTGCCAGCGACCGGCCATGCAGTCTGCCATTGAGCGATGCCACTATGTATATCGAGCGAATTCCACGGCGCCTCACGCGCTTGAGCGTTCGCGGCTGCGATTATGCGGTCAGCGAGTGGGGCAACCCGAACCGGCCACCGATGGTGTATCTTCACGGCTGGGGCGATACCGGCTCTACGTTTCAATTCGTCGTCGACGCGCTGCCTGGCGACAGCTTCGTCGTCGCGCCGGATTGGCGGGGCTTCGGACGCTCGGCCAGCGGCACCGTCGGCGCCTATTGGTTTCCGGATTACCTGGCCGACCTCGATCATCTGCTCGCCCACTACAGTCCCGAGCAATCGGTACGGCTGATTGGCCACAGCATGGGCGGCAATATCGCGAGCCTTTACGCCGGGGTGATGCCGAAGCGAGTCGAAGCGCTGATCAATCTGGAAGGCTTCGGGCTACCTGACGGCGAGCCGACGGCCGCGCCGGCGCGCTACCGTGACTGGATCCGGCAGACACATGCGATGCCGACGTTTTCCAGCTACCGTGACCACGATGAGCTGGCGGAACGGCTGTCGCGTCGCAGCCCGCTTATGAACTCTGCGCAGGCGTTATTCGTAGCCCGGGAGTGGGCGGCCGTGGGCCCCGACGGGCGCGTGCACCTGCGCGCCGATCCAGCCCACAAGCTGCCGAATCCGGTTCTGTACCGGCGCGCAGAAGCCGAAGCCTGCTGGCGCGAGATCCAGGCGCGGGTGCTGCTTGTGGAGGGCAGCGACAGCGACATTGCGGCTGACACGAACGCCCTGGCGGCCATGGCCGCAGAGGTCCCGGATTCCCGTCGCCTGAGCATCGAGGGCGTTGGCCACATGCTGCACTTCGATCGGCCTGCGGCGGTCGCTGCGGCGGCCGCGGAATTCTTCGGGCTGTAAGTACGTGTTGTACTGTATAAAAAGTCAGACCGTCCGTCTCAAGGCCGGCGCGCGCTGGCTCCCGTCTGCCGCAACGCAATCCTCGAGGTTCCGAATCACCGCAAGCGGCGGGACGGCGGCGCTCGAATTCGGCAATGCTCACGCCGACGGATGCCGGAGCCGTTTCGTGACGCAGCACTTGCTGGAGCCCCGGGGGTGGCGCCGGGAGATCAGGGCGCCCGCGTGCGACCGGAGCTTGGGTCCGGGCACCGCCGGGAAGATCGACCCGGCCAGGCAAATTCGCGAGATGCCGTACAAAAAAAGGCGGTGGCTTGCGGCCACCGCC
>JBFHXQ010000013.1:0-17890 GCA_041598895.1 Woeseiaceae bacterium
ACCCGCGAGTCGAATCGGCGCAGCGCATGCACGAGTTCCGGACGACGGCCACCGCAATGGCTTACAACGATGCGTTCGTGAGTTTTCAGCACGGCTTGCAAGCCATGGGTGTTGCGGAGGCGCACGGGTTTGCGACAGGCCGAGGTGTCACGATTGCCGTTGTGGACACCGGCATCGACAGCGACCACGAAGATCTCGCCGGGCGGCCAATCACGACGTGGACTTTCCTGTCACAGGATCGGCAGGCGAGGACAATCGCGAGGCACGGAACGGCGGTCGTGAGCGTCATCGCCGCGAATCCGAACAACGGCAAGGGAATCGTCGGCGTCGCCCCGGACGCCGAGGTGCTGGCGCTCGGTGCATGCTGGAGCGTGGGTGATCAGGAGACGGGCGTCTGCAACAGTTTTACTCTGGCAAAAGCGCTGGATTTTCTGCTGCGCTCGCCGCCCGACATCGTCAATCTGAGCATTGCGGGCCCGTACGACGCGCTGCTCGAGCGACTCGTGGCCCGCGCCGTGAAAAGCGGTGTCATCGTGGTCGCCGCACGATCGGCGTCCGGCGAGCGGGCGTTTCCCGCGGAATTCGCCGGCGTCCTCGCCGTGAGCCCTGCCGCCATCGACTTCAGCGCAGATGCTGTGCCGGCGGGTGTGCTCGTTGCGCCGGGCAGGCAGATTCTGGTCGCGTTGCCGAACAACGGCTATGACTTTCGCTCCGGAAGCTCACTTGCAGCAGCGAATGCCAGCGGCGTCATCGCGCTATTGCTCCAGCGCGCCCCGGGCCTGGGGCACGATCAGCTTGCCGAGGTCCTGAAAAATTCGCAGCGCATGGGCGGCACTGGGAACCCTGTCATCAATGCCTGCCGGGCGCTTGCCGAGATCGGGCCCGAGCCAGGTTGTCACTGATCGACGGGTGAACAAAGCGCGCCCCGAGGCAAATGGCCGGTCAGTACTGTACGCTCAGTGTCAGGACCAGGCGTGGGTCGACGAGACGATCGGCGACAAAACGCATGGGCACGCTTGCGGTATCGTGGTAACGAATGTCGGCCTCAAGCCAGCCGAACGGACGCGTTACGCCGGCCTGCCAGTACCAGTAGCCGCTCCCGACGGCGTCGGAAACGTCGAAATAGCCCAGCCCGGCCGACAGCGATAGCGTTTGTCCGAGCGGCCAGCTCGACAGCAACTCGACGTTTCGCGCGGTGCTGTCGTGCCCAAACAGCGCATTGGTGTGGTTGTATTCCAGCCAGATGCGGTCGTCATAGCCGAGAATCGCCGCGTACTCCGTATAGTCGTAGTCGACATTGCCGCGGTCGCCGGGGTAGCTATAGCGGTTGACGGATACCGTCGCACTCCAGTCGTTTCCAAAGTAGCGCACATAGCCCAGGTAGTAGTCGACCTCGCGCGGCCGATACCGGTTGCCCGTCACGAGATCCGTCGTCGACGCCCATATGCCGGCGAACACGCCGGATGCCGTTTCCAGGTCGATGCCGGCCTGCGCCGCGCCGTGTTCGTCACTGTTCGAAACGCCGCGGTAGACGTAGTCGGTCGTCAGCGCGCCATGCAGGGAAATGTCCTGTGCAAAACCCGGCTGCCAGCCGAGGACGACAATCAGGCAGACTGTTCCGCAGCAGGGCGACAGGGATTTCGGATAGACACGCATCGATGCCACTGTAACTTACGCGAACGCGTTCGCCCACACTACGACCGGCACTTGCGCCGTCGGACGGGATGTCACGAAGTGGCAACGGGCCCGAGCCAAGCTCGATGCATCCGGCGTATATTTACCTATAGCCTCCGTGCCGACAGAAGCGCAGAATATCGCAACGGGATAACGGGGCTGCCAGTTACCGCAGCCGAGCGACTCCCGAACCGCAGTCCGTTGGGTAGCAACGACATCGGAGAACACAGGCAACAAGCTGGGCCGACGGTACGCTGCTGATGACGGGTGCTCTTTCGTTACTGATTCATAGCAAGGGGTGTCCGATGTCCAAATTGAGAATTCAGAAAGTACCGAGCGTTGAGGAGCGCAAGCTGCCAATCTTTGCCGAGCTGGACGAGCTTGCCGAAAAGATTCGCGTCCGCGCCTTCAATCTGTTTGCAGGTCGGGGGTTCGAAGAAGGCAGCGATGTTGACGACTGGCTGACCGCGGAACGCGAAATCTGTTGGCCGGCGACGGAACTCGACGAGGAAGACGACGAGATCGAGGTCAAGGTGGCGCTGGCGGGATTCGAGCCCGAAGATATCGAAATTACGGCGAGTCCCCGGGAGCTGATCGTGAAAGCGAGCCACAAGGAGGAGCGCACGAAACCCGAATCCGGTGAGGGCAAAGGCACGCACTGGAGCGAATTCCGGAGTAACGAGGTTTACCGGCGCGTACCGCTGCCGGCGGCCATCGACGTCGCCAAAGTGTCTGCGGAATTCAAGCGCGGGATGCTCGAGATCGAGGCGCCCAAGCGCAAGAAGAAAAAGGCGGCGCGCAAGAAAATTAAGGTCTCGCCGGCAAAATAGCCGATCAACGACCTTCGAAGAGCCGGAGCCCGGCGGCTCCGGCTTTTTTTCGCACTAAAATGAGAAGCAGGTGTTTGCAGCGGCAGCCGGCCGATCGTATGGTAATCGGATACCTTCGAAAAACGAATTAAGCGATGTCGAGCGTCACACCACTTGATGAAGTCGGCCAGCCGAAGCCGGATTGGGATCTGAGCGACCCGGCGCTGTACCTGAATCGCGAGCTGACCTGGCTGGCGTTCAACCGGCGCGTGCTCGCCGAGGCCGAGAGCGATGCCAATCCTCTGCTCGAACGCGTGAAATTCCTGTCGATCTTCGACACAAATCTCGACGAGTTCTTCATGAAGCGTATTGGCGGCCTGAAGCAGCAGGTCGGTGCAGGCGTGGCGACTCTGACCGTTGACGGGCGCTCGCCGCAGCAGCAGATCGACGAGTGCAGGGAGAGTATTATCGAGGCGCTCGCAGATCGCGCCTTCATCAAGCAGGAGCTGTTCGGCTATCTTGCGGATGCCGGCATCCGCATCGAGTCCTATGCGGATCTCGACAAGACTGCACGCAAGAAGGTCCGCAAGCAGTACAAGCGCAGCGTCGTACCGCTCGTGACGCCGCTCGCAATCGACGAAGCGCATCCGTTTCCATTTATTTCCAACCTGTCGATCAATCTTCTCGTCGAGGTGCACGACCCGACCGAGCTGACGCCGCACCTCGTGCGCATCAAAGTGCCCACGTCCGATCGGACGCCCAGGTTCATGCAGATCGGCGACGAAGATCGCTACGTGCCGCTCGAAGAGATTATTGCGGGCAATCTGGACCTGCTGTTGCCGGGCGCGAAAATCTTGTCGGTCGGGTTTTTCCGGGTAACGCGCAACGCGATTGTCGAACGCGACGAGGAGCTCGCAAACGACCTGCTCGAAATGATCGAGGCGGAACTCAGGGACAGGCGCTTTGCGCCGGTCGTACGACTCGAGGTCTGCCCCGACCTGAGCGAAAAACTTCGTGACTATCTTGTCGACGAGATGAAGTTCAGCGGACACAAAGACGTTTTCGTCATCGCCGATCTGCTTCGCATCGGCGACATCATGCAAATCGCCAGCGTCGATCGCCCGGATCTCAAGTTTCCGCCGTTCGAGCCTGCACTGCACCCGCGACTGGCGCAGGCTCGCAGCATGTTCGACGAACTGGATCGCAACGGCCCGTTGCTCGTCAAGCACCCGTATCAGTCCTTCGACCATTCGGTGACCAGAATGCTGAAGGAAGCCGTGCTGGATCCATCGGTGCTCGCGATAAAAACCACCGTGTATCGGACGTCGGAGAAGACTGAAATTGTGCCGCTTCTGATCGAGGCAGTGACCCGGGGCAAGCAGGTGGCCGTCGTCGTCGAGCTGCAGGCGCGATTTGACGAGGCAGCGAACATTCGCTGGGCGAACCGGCTCGAGGAGGCGGGTATCCACGTGTCATACGGCGTCGTCGGGTACAAGACGCACTGCAAGGCGATGCTGATTTTGCGACAAAAGCCCAACGGAAAATTGCGGCGTTACGTGCACGTCGGGACCGGCAATTACAATTCGATCACGGCCCGTCAGTACGGCGATTTTGGTCTGCTGTTGTCGGACGGCGTCATCGGCGGTGACACGACCGAGCTCTTCAATCTGCTGACGTCAGGCTCGCTGTCCGGCCGCGAGTACGCTGATATGCTCGTATCGCCGCTGGGCATGAAGCGTGCGCTGCTCGACAAGATTGCGCGGGAGATCGAGCACCATCAGTCGGCCGGCAACGGTTGTATTCAGCTCAAGACGAATGCCCTGGAAGATCCCGACATCGTGCGTGCGCTGTATGAAGCGTCGCAGGCCGGCGTCCGAATCGACCTGATCGTGCGCGATACGTGCCGCCTGCGCCCCGGCATGCCCGGTTTGTCCGAGACGGTCAGCGTCGTCAGCATCCTTGGTCGCTTCCTGGAGCACGCCAGGGTCTATTACTTTCACAACAATGGCGATGATGAGTACTACATTGGCTCGGCTGATCTGATGACGCGCAACCTCGAAAGTCGCGTGGAAACTCTGGTGCCGGTGCGCGACCCGGATTCGCAGTCCGAGCTTCGCGATTGCCTGGACCTGCAGCTTGCCGATACGGTCGGCGCCTGGCGCATGGATTCGGACGGCAACTATCGCCGCCACGCATCCGCGGAAAACGCCGTGCATTCGCAGCAGACGATGCTCGAACGTGCCGCGGCTCAGGCGATCGAGGTTCCCGAGTAACGCTCCGCTTGCGGCGGGCGTCGACGGCCGGCCGCGACCCGGAGTCGCCACCGCGACTCACGCTTCGGCCGTCCTCCTGCTACAGTAACAAAAACGCGCCAGACCGGCGCTCGATCCATAATTGTTCCCTGGAGTATCCGCCATGCCAGAAGCTGTCATCGTCTCTACGGCGCGTACCGCGCTCGCGAAGTCCGTACGCGGTACATTCAACAACACTCACGGCATCACGCTGGCTGGCCATGCGCTGCAGCACGCAATGCAGCGCGCAGGCGTCAGTCCCGATGCCGTCGAAGACGTCGTGATCGGCTGCGGGCACCCCGAAGGGGCGACCGGTTACAACATCGGCCGCAACGCTGCGATGGCGGCGGGCTGTCCCGTGTCGACGTCCGGCATGACCGTTAACCGCTATTGCTCGTCCGGGCTCCAGGCAATCGCCATAGCGGCCGGCCGGATTGCCAACGAAGGCGTGCCGGTCATCGCCGCCGGCGGCGTCGAATCCATTTCGCTCGTGCAGATGGGCGGCCACTTCAATACGTTTCATCAGACCGACGCCGAACTCGTCGAACGCATGCCGGCGCTGTGGATGAGCATGATCGAAACGGCAGAAATCGTTGCCGAACGATACGGTGTTTCCAGGGAAACACAGGACGAGTTTGCGCTGCTGAGTCAGCAGCGGACCGCTGCTGCGCAGCAGGCGGGCTTGTTCAATGACGAAATCGTTCCGTTAACCGCTACCTGGAAAATAGTTGATCGCGAAACCGGCGCAGAATCGTTCGAGGAAAAAACCGCGGACCGCGACGAGTGTAATCGCCCGGACACGACGCTCGAGGGTCTTGCTGGCCTCAAGCCCGTGTTCAAAGGTGGCCAGCAGGTCAAGGAAGGCAAGTTCATCACTGCCGGCAACGCGAGCCAGCTGTCCGACGGAGCAAGCGCCTGCGTTTTGATGGACGCGAAGCTGGCCGAAAAGAAAGGTCTGGAGCCGCTCGGCGCAGTACGCGGTTTCACGGTGCACGGCTGCGAGCCCGACGAGATGGGCATCGGGCCCGTGTTCGCCGTGCCGCGCCTGCTCGAGCGGCACGGTCTTGCGGTCGACGATATCGACATCTGGGAACTCAACGAAGCGTTTGCATCGCAGGCTCTGTATTGCCGCGATCGGCTCGGCATCGACCCCGCGAGGATGAACGTAAACGGCGGCTCGATTTCGATCGGCCATCCGTACGGCATGACCGGCGCACGCTGCGCGGGCCACCTGCTGTTGGAGGGTCGGCGACGTGGCGCAAAGCGAGGTGTCGTGACGATGTGCGTCGGTGGTGGTATGGGTGCCGCCGGACTGTTCGAGATTTTCTAGACGCCCCGGTTTGACGAACCAGGCGGCGGGTATGGCAGACGCGATTTCGATTCGGCAGTACGCGCGTCAGGTTGCTGAGGAAATCGGCGTTTCCGCCTGGTTCGAAATCACGCAGGATCGCGTGAACGCGTTTGCCGAATGCACCGAGGATCGCCAGTTCATCCATGTTGATCCGGATGCGGCTCGCAAGACGTCGTTTGGCGGTACGATCGCGCACGGCTATCTGACGCTGTCGCTGCTGTCGTATTTGATGACCCACATGGGGCAGCCCGAGATAGACGGTCTGGCGATGGGGATCAACTATGGCTCGGACCGGGTGCGGTATCTCGCGCCGGTGAGGGTGGGGACGCGTATACGCGTGCGCGCGACCCTGCTCGAAGTGCTGGAAAAAAACCCTGGGCAGTGGCTCGTCAGGACCGCGGTCACCGTGGAGATCGAGAATGAGCCGACGCCGGCGCTCGTCGCGGACATAGTGAGCCTGCTCGTGATCCGCGAAAACTAGAGCGAATAGCACCAGTCTTTATCAGCGTCGTACCTGACGCTTCTGGCATAATTTCCGGAACATCAAGTGACGGGAGAGGGGGATGGCGCTTCCCACAACGGCGGATGCCGAGCACACGTGGACGTCGGGCTTTACGTTTATCCTTGCGGCGGTAGGTGCCGCCGTCGGTCTGGGCAATATCTGGAAGTTTCCGTACGTGGTGGGCGTCAGCGGCGGCGGCGCATTCGTGCTCGTCTATATCGTCTGCGTGATCTTCGTCGCTATTCCGATTCTCATCGGTGAATTACTGATCGGTCGACGCGGCCATCACAGTCCGCCCATTGCGATGCGCGACGTTGCCGTTGATGCGGGGCGATCTCGACTCTGGGGCATCGTTGGCTGGATGGGTGCAATCGTCGGCTTTCTGATTGCTACGTATTACAGCGTAATTGCCGGCTGGACGCTGGTTTACATACTCAAGGCGGCGGGCGGATTCGACGGCGCCCAGGCGACGGACGTAGCGGCACAGTTCGATGACCTGTTGGCAAATCCGCTGACGATGACAATATGGCACGGTGTGTTCATGACGTTCGCGCTGTTCATCGTCGGGCGCGGGTTGCACGGTGGCATCGAGCGCACGGTGAAAATTCTGATGCCTGCGCTGTTCGTAATGATGCTCGTCATGATCGGCTATGCCGCTGTCGCCGGCGACCTCGGGGCTGCCGTGTCGTTCCTGTTCAGCACCGACTTCAGCAAGATCAGCGGTGAGGCCGTGCTTGCAGCGATCGGCCAGGCCTTCTTTTCGATCGGCGTCGCGATGGGGCTCATGATGGCGTACGGCGCGTACGTGCCGAGGCAGGTTTCGCTGACGAGATCAGCGCTCGTCATCGCAGTTGCCGACACGCTGGTGGCGGTGCTCGCCGGACTGATGATCTTCCCGATCGTATTCGCAAACGGTCTCGACCCGGCATCGGGACCGGGCCTCATTTTCCGGACCTTGCCGGCAGCGTTCGTCCAAATGCCGGGCGGATCGATTTTCGGTGCGCTGTTCTTCCTTTTGCTCGCCTTTGCAGCGGTCACCTCGATCATCGCGATTATCGAACCGATCGTTGCGTACGCGGAGGACAAGTGGGACATGAGGCGCAGCGTCGGCTGTCTCGTCTTCGGAAGCCTTGCGTTCGTCATCGGACTTGCGAGCGTTTTCTCGTTCAATATCTGGGCCGGGTTCATGCCGCTCGACGCGTTCGGACCGTTTGCGGGCAAGACGATTTACGACATGATTGACTATCTGACGGCCAACGTTCTCATGCCGCTCGGCGGCATACTGATTGCGCTGTTCGTCGGCTGGCGCATGAAGCCTGAGGTGCTTGGCGAAGAGCTGGTATTCGGGAGCCCCGCATTGTTCAAGACCTGGCTGTTCATGATCCGGGTCGTCGCCCCGGTCGCGATACTTGCCATTCTGATCAGCGGGTTGAACTGACGAACGGCGAGGAATCGCTTGCAGGCGCTTCCATGCGTACTATCGTCGATATCCCTGCCTGAGGCAGCTGCAGCGGTTGTCGACAACGCCCAGCGAAACGACCCCGTCGGACAAATGCGCATCGCACCAATGTTGATTCTGCTGCTGCTTCCGGCCGCAGCTCAAGGTGAGTTCAGAGTCGAGGGCCTGAGCGACGAACTTGCCCGAAACGTTCGCGCCTACGTCGAGCTTGCCGAGGAACCGTGCGACGCGGAAGCGTGGCGCGTCCGCCGCCGCTTCCGTGAGGCGCCAAAGCAGGCGCGCGAGGCGCTGGAACCTTTCGGTTTCTACGACCCGGTCATCACGCCGGAGCTCTCATTCGATGCCGGCTGCTGGCAGGCTGTCCTGCGCGTCGATCCCGGCAAGGCCGTTCTGGTACGCAATGTGGACGTTTCTGTAACGGGTCCGGGTGGCGACGATCCGGAATTTCGGCGCGTGCTCGCATCCGAGCGGCCGGTTACAGGCACCCCGCTGCGACACCGGGTTTACGACTCGCTGAAGGAAAACCTGCAGATCACCGCCATCGAGCGCGGCTATGTCGAAGCCGAGTTCAACGCCGCGCGCATCGATGTCTGGCCCGAGGAGCTGAGTGCGGACATCACGCTGAATTACGCGAGCGGACCGCGTTACGATTTCGGGGAGATCCGCCAGGAGCAGGCGTTCCTCGACCCGGCGCTCGTTGCGGCGTACGTGGATCTTGAGCCCGGCAAACCGTACGACAGCAACGCCGTAGCAAAGGCGTATCGCGACCTCGCGAACAGCGGCTATTTCGGTCGCATCGATGTCTCACCGGACTATGCGGCCGCCGCCGACAGACGCATTCCGATCGTGATCTCGCTCGAGCCTGCAGCACGCACCGAATACACGGTCGGCGTCGGTTTCGCGACCGATACCGGGCCGCGGCTTCGCGGAGGCTTACGCAATCGCCGCGTCAATATGCGGGGACATCGTCTCAATGCGGAGCTTCGGCTCTCGGAAGTTCAGTCGGGCATCGCGGCCGAATACCGCATACCGCTCGAGAATCCGCGCAGCGAATGGATGACCTATACGGCGGCGGCCGACGTCGAGGATACGGATACGTTCGCCAGCGACTCGCTGCGCGTCGGGTTCAAGCGCTCCCGTCAGCTTACGCGGGGCTGGCTGAGAACCCTGTCTGCAGATGTCAATTACGATCGATTCACGGTGGGCGACGTCCGGGACAACAGTTTGCTCTTCATGCCGGCGATTACGTTCGACCAGAAAAAAGCCGACGCAGAGCTGTATCCGACGCGCGGTCGTCGACTCAGCGTTACGCTGCGCGGCGCCGACGAAGCGCTGGGTTCGACGACCTCGTTCGTTCAGCTACTTGCTCATTTTCGCTGGCTACGGCAGCTCGGCGACGACAGTACAGTGTTGTTTCGCGCGCAGCTCGGCATTACGGAGAAAGATGAGATTGCCGAGCTGCCGCCGTCTGTGCGTTTCTTCGCGGGCGGTGACGACTCGATACGCGGCTACGGTTACCAGACCCTCGGCCCCACTGATGCAGACGGTAACGTCATCGGCGGCAGCAACCTGCTGGTCGGGAGCCTCGAGTTCGAGCATCGCCTGCGCGGCAACTTCTTCGGCGCAGTTTTCCTGGATGCCGGCAACGCGTTCGATACGCTCGACGTCGATCCGGCGATCGGCACGGGGATCGGTATCAAGTGGAGGTCGCCGGTGGGTCCCGTGCGGTTTTATATCGCACATCCCATCAATCAGATCGATCGCAGCGTGCGCATCCATATCAGCGTGGGCGGGCAGCTGTAATGCGCCGCGCAGTTCTCTGGTCTGCCGTTGTAATCATTGCCCTGCTCGCAATCCTGGTTGGCGGCGTCGCGTTTCTCGTCGGCACCGAAACCGGTACCCGGTGGCTGGTCGCAATAGCGCAACCGTATTTTCCGGAACAGCTCGACGTCGGAAAAGTCGGCGGCACGCTGTTGGGCGGCCTGGAGGCACAGGACCTGCGCTGGTCCGACGTCAACTCCCGGGTCTCGGTGGACCGCATTGCGTTGCGCGTAAGCCTGCGGCCGTTGTTTTCGCGTGAGGTTCGTATTCCCGAAATCGATGCCGATGGGATCGACATCGCACTGGCCGAGGAACCCGAAACATCGGCACGGGATGCACCGTTCTCTGTCGACATCCCGGTCACCATCGACATCCGTCGTTCGCGCTTTCGTGACATTGAAGTGAGACGCGGTGATCTGGTTCGACGCTTAGAGAGCGTGGTGCTGGCCGGAAAAGCAGGTGGTACGCAGCTTCGAATTTCGACTTTCGACGTGCAAAGCGACTGGCTGCGCGCATCGCTCAGTGGCGATGGCGAACTCGAGGCGCCGTTTGCCGCATCCGCGACCCTGGACTGGATTTACTCGACAACCGGTGCGGACGAGTACGCCGGAGCGCTCCGACTCCGTGGCGATATCAATGGGTATCGCGTCGAGCATCGGCTGCGCAAGCCCGGTAACGTGGATACCGAGGGCAGCATCGCGTATCGCGACGGCGTATTGCACACTGATTTGATGCATCGCTGGCGTGATATCGTGGCCGTCATCGGCGACAACACGATGACGAGCCCGGATGGGCGCCTGCGTCTTGTCGGGACCACCGAATCGTACAGCGTTACTGGCGATGCGCTCGTTAAGTTCGGTGACTGGCCTTCCGGCCACATCGACATAGATGGAACCGGCAGTCTCGACGGACTGCGTGCGCAAACGCTGATCGTCGAGTCGGATGTCGGCCGCGTGCGCGCAGCGGGTGACGTGACCTGGCAACCGGGTATCGCCTGGAATGTCGAATTCGCTGCGGAAGGACTCGATCCATCCGCGTTTCAGGACAGAATTCGGGGGTCAGTCGATGCGGCCGGGAAGATCAGCGGGGCATTCGATGCCGGAGAACCGAACGTCGAGCTTGTCATCGGGAAGATCAGCGGGACCCTCAACGAACAGTTGATTGACGGCAAGCTCGCGGCGTCGGTCCGCGGCAAGTCGCTGAGCATCGAAGATGCCGATATTCGGGTCGGAGAGAATCGCATTCAGGCAAGCGGCAGGATTCGGGAAGACGTCGACCTCAAGATTTTGCTGCAAATGCCACGCGTCGCGACGCTGATCGATGACGCCTCCGGCGAGCTGTTTGCAGACGTACGTCTGCAGGGCACCGTCGGCAATGTTGCGGTGTCCGGGGAGGTGGCCGCGTCTTCAGTGCGCTGGCGCGACTACTCCGCGGGTTCATTGATCGCGCGCGGCAGGATCGCTCAGAACGGCGTCGTGGACGCCACGCTGGATGCCACCGCGCTCGAATATCGCGATTCGCAGCTGGAATCGGTTGGGCTCCGATTGCAGGGCAACGCGGCGAAACATGCCGTAGACGTTCGAATCAAGGCTCCGGACGATGAGCTCGTGCTTGCCGCACGCGGCGGACTGGCCGAAGCGACGTGGCGCGGCCGCATTGATTCATTCCAGGTCACGAGTGATCGGGCGGGTCGTTGGGTAAATTCCGATGGGGCCGATCTGCAAGTCTCGACGGCGCTAATCAGCCTGGATCGCCTGTGTATCGGGGCGACGGATCACGCAGGCACGGCCTGCGCTGCCGTCGACAGGGCGGAGGCAGGCGACGTGAACTTTGATGTGTCGCTGGACGGGTTCCCGCTGACGGCCCTGGCACTGCCGCTGCCGCCCGGCGTAGAGGTCAGCGGCGAAGTCCGGGCCACCGCGTCCGGCCGCTTCATGGCCGAGCCGAACCGTCTGGATGCGGATGCGATCATCGATATAAACAACGCCCGATTCTCGGCCGAGTACGAAGGCGAAACGATTACGGCGACGTTCGAGGAAGGCGTTCTTAATGCAGCTGTGGACAACAACGCACTGACGTCGAACCTGCGCGTGATGCTGAGTGACGAGTACGGCAGTGCAGATGGCGTGCTCTCGATGCGCAACGTCTTCGATTTCTCGTCGGCAATGGATGGCCGGGCGTCGCTCGACATAAATGATCTTTCGATTTTCCCGATCCTGCTGCCGTCGGTATCCGACACGAAGGGCAGGATCAGCGGGTCCGTTACGATTGGCGGGTCGGCCACCGTGCCGCAATTCGTCGGCGCGATCGCGCTCCGCGACGGAGCGTTTGCCGTTCGACGCGCAGGAATCAACGTGACCGAGGTAAACGCCGAGCTTCGTCAGCGCGAGCCGGGAAGCCTCGGCATCACTGGGAGCGCACGATCGGGTGATGGCACGGTCACGATCGACGGAAGCAGCCAGCTGGCCGCGGGTAGCGGTTTCGAGGCCCGGTTAGATATCGATGGCGACAGTTTCGAAATCATCCGACTGCCCGACTGGCGGGTCGTCGCGTCGCCGGCGGTTGCGATTCAGATAGACCCGACCCGGGCAATGGTCAAAGGTGACATCGTTCTGCCGACCGCGAAAGTTACGATCAACACGATTCCAGAGACGGCCGAACGCGCGTCACCGGATGCGGTCGTGCATCGTGCCGAACAGGCCGATGACCCGATGCGTCGGCGAATCGATGTAAACATCAATGCGCGCCTCGGAAACGACGTCCGCATCGATGCGTTCGGTCTCTCCACCGGACTGGACGGCGCGGTCAACATCACGGGCGGGACGCACACGCCGTATCTTGGCAACGGGCGCCTGCAGCTCCGCGACGGCCGCTACGAAGCCTATGGTCAGTCGCTCACTATCGAGCGGGGCGAACTGATTTTCAACGGACCGCTCAATAACCCGAACCTGGACGTTCGGGCAGTGCGCGAAACGCGCGACGTCACTGCAGGCGTGCATCTGACGGGCACGCCCAGGCAGCTGCAGTCGACCGTGTACAGCGAGCCGCCGGTCAGTGACGCTGATGCGCTGTCGTATTTGCTGACCGGGCGACCGTTAGCCACGGCAAGCGCGGGCGAGGGCGAGATGCTCAACAAAGCGGCGTTCGCCCTCGGCCTATCACAGGCCGGCGCGATCGCATCGCAGATTGGTAACCAGGTCGGACTCGACACGCTGACGGTCGAGGGGGGTGCCGACGAGAGCCGGATCGTCGCCGGCAAACAGGTCAACAACCGGCTGTTCGTCGAATACGGTTACGGGCTCGTCAATAACCTCGGTCGGCTGCTGTTACGCTACGAGCTGAGCCAGCGGCTCGTCATCGAGTCGACGAGCGGTGCGGTGAACGCGATCGATCTGGTCTACAGCGTCAGGAAACAGTAAGAGGACAGTAAGGGGACATTCCACGCATGTGGAATGTCCCCGACTCGTGTCCAGACTCGTGTCCCCGACTCGTCTTGGAAAGCTCCTTCAGTGCCTAGTGGGGCAGAAAGATCGTCGCCGGGTGCTCGAGCAGGTCCTTGACCCGCTGTACCATCGCGGCCGCATCGTAGCCGTCGACGAAGCGATGGTCGAACGACGTCGACAGGTTCATCATCAGGCGCACGGTAACCTGGCCGTCAATGACGACGGGCCGTTCCACCGCGCGGTTGACGCCAATGATGCCGACTTCCGGCATGTTGATGACGGGGGTTGACACGATGCCGCCGAGCTTGCCGAGACTCGTTATCGTGATCGTCGAGCCGGTAAGCTCATCCCTCGTAATGCGGTTGCTGCGCGCCGCTTCGGAAACGCGCCGGATTTCCGCGGCGAGTTCGTGAAGCGAACGAGCTTCGGCATGGCGAACAACCGGTACCTTCAGTCCGTCCGGAGTTTGCGTAGCGATACCCAGGTGTACGGCTTCGTGCTGAACGATGACGTTGCGATCCTTGTCGTAAGTCGCATTGCACTGCGGAAAATCCCGTACCGCGCGCACCAGAGCAAGGCCCAGAAAGGGCAGCAGCGTCAGCCGCGTTGCGGTGTCCTCGTTTTTTGTATTCAGATGCCGGCGCAGTCGCTCCAGTTCGGTAATGTCGGTTTCCTCGACGTACGAGAAATGCGGTATCTCGCGTTTCGCGGCCGCCATGCGCTCCGCGATCATGCGCCGCAGGCCGATGACCTTGACCTCACGGGTGCCGGTTGCGCGGCCGAATTTCTGTGGTGATGACGCACCCGGCGCGTGTTTGATGAACGCATCGAAATCGTCACGCGTGATGCGGCCGCCCGGCCCCGTGCCGGGCACCTTGGTCAGGTCGATGCCGGCCTCTTTCGCGCGCCGCCTAATGGCAGGCGAGGTCATGACGCGCGCACGGCTGCCGGCTGCAGCATTCGGCGCCGGCGTTGCCGGTTTCTCCGCCGCGGCCTCGCGGTCTGCACCGTTTCCGTCGGACTGCGGCGACGTGTCCGCGTCAGCTTGTCCGTCGGTCTCGAAGACGACGAGCGGCGCACCGACGGCGACGATGTCGCCGGGTTCGCCGGCAAGCTTTACGACCTTTCCCGAGATTGGGGACGACAGCTCGACGGCGGCTTTGTCGGTCATCATCGTGCCGACGACATCTTCTTCGGCGACTATGTCGCCGACCTTGACGAACCACTCGCCAATTTCGGATTCCACCGTGCCTTCACCGAGGTCGGGCAGCTTGAAGACGTATTCGCTCATTCGACCTCCATCATGCTGCGGATCCCTGCCATCATGCGCTTCTTGCCCGGAAAATACTGCCACTCGAACGCGTGCGGGTACGGCGTGTCCCAGCCGGCAATCCGGCCGACAGGCGCCTCGAGGTTCCAGAAACTGTCTTTCTGGATGCGCGCCGCGAGCTCGGCGCCAAAGCCGCCGAATCGCGTTGCCTCGTGTGCGACGAGGCAGCGTCCGGTCTTGTTGGCGGAGGCAATCAGTGTCTCGGTGTCGAGCGGCGAAATCGAGCGCACGTCGACGATCTCGGCGTCGACGCCGGTGGCTTCAGCCGCCGCCACGGCAACGTGCACGAGCGTGCCGTAGGTAACGATTGTCAGCTCCTCGCCGGTTCTCACGACCTCCGCAGAGCCCAGCGGCACTTTGTAATGGCCGACGGGAACCTCGCCCTTCGGATGCGACGCCCAGGACACGGCGGGCTTGTCCGGGTCGCCGTCGAACGGCCCGTTGTAGATTCGCTTCGGCTCGAAGAATACGACAGGATCGTCGGATTCGATCGCGCTGATCAGCATGCCTTTCGCGTCATAGGGATTCGACGGCATCACGGTCATGATGCCGCTCACATGGGCAAAAATCGCCTCCGGACTTTGCGAGTGCGTCTGCCCGCCGCGTATGCCGCCGCCGCAGGGCGTGCGGATCGTGACCGGCGAGAAAAAGTCACCGGCCGAGCGGTAGCGGATGCGGGCAAGCTCGCTGACGACCTGGTCGAAGCCCGGGTAGATGTAGTCGGCGAACTGGATTTCTGCGACCGGGCGTAATCCGTTGATGCCCATGCCGATTGCGGCGCCGATGATGCCGCCCTCGGCGATCGGCGCGTCGATGACCCGATGTTCGCCGTACTTGCGCTGCAGCCCGTCCGTGCAACGAAATACGCCGCCGAAGTAACCGACGTCCTCGCCGAGCACGACGACGTTGGGATCGCGGTCCATCACGACGTCGAGCGCCGACCGGATTGCCTCGATCATGTTCATCTGCGCCATCGCTATTCTCCGCCTTCGACTTCGAGCATGCGCCGGCGCTGCGCTTCGAGGTGCGGCGGTGTGTACGAATAGACGTCTTCGAACATCGTCACCGGATCCAGAAACGGACCTTCGGTCATCGTTCCGGCTTTCTGCGCCTCTTTCCAGGCGGCGAGCACTTCCCCCTTGAGCTCCTCGGTCAGCGCATCGTGTTTCGCATCGGACCAGTGACCTTCCGCAATGAGGTGCTGTTTGAGCCGTTCGACCGGATCGCCGAGTGGAAACGCTTGCCATTCGTCTTTGGGCCGGTATTTCGACGGATCGTCGCTCGTCGAGTGCGCGCCACCGCGATAGGTGACGAGTTCGATCAGCGTCGGCCCGCCGCCGCGGCGCGCACGGTCGGCGGCCCACAGCGTGACGGCGTACACGGCGAGCAGGTCGTTGCCGTCGACGCGGATGCCGGGAATGCCGAGGCCGATACCCCTGGCCGCAAACGCGCGGCGCTCGCCGCCCGCGAAACCCTGAAACGTGGAGATTGCCCACTGATTGTTCACGACGTTGAGGATGACCGGCGCCTGGTAGACGGCAGCAAACGTCAGCGCATGATGGAAATCGGCTTCGGCCGTGCTGCCGTCTCCGACCCAGGACGTGGCGATGTGATCCTCACCCTTGATCGCGGACGCCATCGCCCAGCCGACGGCGTGTGGATACTGCGTGGCGAGGTTGCCGGAGAGCGAGAATATGTTCGCATTCCGATCGTGATACAGGACCGGCAGCTGACGGCCCTTGCACATGTCGCGCGTGTTCGACAAACACTGGCACATCATGTCGACAAGTTTTGTGCCGCGGTACATGAACAGGCCCTGGTTGCGGTACGACGGGAAGCACATGTCGCCCGGCCGAAGCGCCATGCCCTGGCCAATGGATACGGCCTCCTCGCCGGCGGCCTGCATATAGAACGAGATCCGGCCCTGCCGCTGAATCTGCCACATGCGGTCGTCGAACACCCGATTGAGCAGCATCCAGCGCAGCGCCACCTGCAGCTTCGCCGGATCGAGATTCGGGTTCCATGGGCCCTTGGCGCCGTGGTCGTCGTCGAGGACCCGCACGAGGCCGGCGCTCAGATGCTCGATGTCGCGCGTGCGCGCATCGATGGCCGGCTTGTCGACGCTCCCGGCTGGCGACAGCTCGAGGTAGCTGAAATCCGGCTTTTCGCCCGGACGCGCGGTAGGTTGGGGTATGTGTAGTCGCGACTTCTTGGCCATTCTTGTCGATGTCCTTCGGGTCAGCTGCGGCTCGCCAGCTTCGCGGCCGCGGAGGGTTGTCGTCCGGCACGCGCAACGATAGCCCGGGCAATTTCATCGGCGACGACGTTCGTCGATTTACCGGTTGATCGCGCCTTCTCGAATATCGCATCGAGGCGCCCGGGGATTTTGCCAATTTCCGCGCGAACTTTCTCTTCGGAGCTGTTGCCGACGTACTCGTGCGCGACGTTGATGATGCCGCCCGCATTGATCACGTAATCGGGCGCGTACAGTATTCCGCGCTCACGGAGGCGCTGCCCGTCGTCCACTGTGGCGAGCTGATTGTTGGCGGCGCCGGCAATCACTTTCGCGCGGATACGCGGGATCGTCACCGACGTCAGGATATTGCCGAGCGCGCACGGCGCGAGCACATCCACGTCGTAGTACAGCAGATCCGCAGGGGATACCTCCGTCGCTGGTAGTTCGTCCAGTGCGCGCTCCAGGTTGGCACGATTGACATCGGCAATGAACAGCGCTGCCCCGGCGTCCGCGAGCAGCCGGCACAGTTCGAGACCTACGTGCCCGACTCCCTGCACGGCAATGCGCAGGCCCGCGAGCGATCGCTGCTGCAGCCGGGCTTTGACCGCAGCCTGCATGCCGAGGAAGACGCCGTAGGCGGTAAACGGTGACGGGTCTCCGCCAGCGCCGCTGCCGCTCTTCGGCAGACCCGATACATAGCGAGTTTCTTCGTGGACGTGGCGCATGTCCTCGATGCTGATGCCGACATCCTCGGCAGTCACATAGCGACCGCCCAGAGCGTCGACGGCACGGCCAAACGCGCGCAACAGCTCGGGCGTTTTCGGGGCGGTGTCGTCCGCGAGGATCACAGATTTGCCACCGCCGAACCCCAGGCCCGCGATCGCGTTCTTGTAAGTCATGCCCCGCGACAGGCGCAGCACGTCCGTCAGCGCATCAGCATCGTTGGCGTACTGCCAGCGCCGGCAGCCGCCGGC
>JBFHXQ010000014.1:0-17565 GCA_041598895.1 Woeseiaceae bacterium
AGCAAACGCGGCAGCGAGAAAACCGCCGGCTGACAGCGCGGACAGCGCATGCATATGAATATTCGCCGGGCCGCCGATCTTCTGCTGGGAGGCGGCGTAATCGCGTATCCGACGGAGGGCGTTTTCGGCCTCGGCTGTCTTCCTGATGATGCAGCGGCGGTGCTGCGCGTGCTCGCCATCAAGGGGCGGGATCCTGGTAAAGGGCTTATCCTGATCGCCGATACGGCGACGAGATTGGATGGTTGGATCGCGGCGCCCATAATGGCTATTCCAAAACCCAATCCGGACCGGCCCGTCACCTGGATCGTTCCCGCCACGCCCAGCGTTCTGCCGATCGTTTCGGGTGTACATGCAAGTATTGCTGTGCGGATTACGACGCACACGGTTGCGGCGATGCTGTGCAGTGCGGCGGAATCGCCGCTGGTTTCGACGAGCGCAAACCTGGCCGGAGGACGTCCGGCTCGCAATCGCTTCGTGCTTCACCGCAAGTTCGCTGGTCTTGTAGACTTCATTGTTCCGGGTGACTGTGGACCGGCAACCGGTCCGTCGGAGATTCGTAATCTCGCGACGGGCGAGATATTGCGACCGGGACGAACATGAACGAAATCAGCGACGTCAAGAATTATCTGGAGGGCCTGCAGCAACGCATCGTCGCCGAGCTCGGCGAACTCGACGGCCGCGGAGTCTTTGAGCGTGACCGCTGGGAGCGGCCGGGCGGCGGGGGCGGCCTGAGCTGCGTAATGTCGGACGGTGCAGTATTCGAGCAGGCCGGCGTCGGGTTTTCCCACGTGCACGGCAGCGAGATGCCGCCTTCGGCAACCAAAGCGCGGCCGGAGCTTGCGGGGCAGGGGTTCCAGGCGATCGGTGTGTCACTTGTCATCCATCCGCTGAACCCCTATGTGCCGACCACGCATGCCAATCTGCGTTTTTTCGCGACGCTCGGAGGTGATGATGACGCGTCGGTCTGGTGGTTCGGCGGCGGCTTCGATTTGACACCGTATTACCCGTTCCTGGAAGACGTCGTTCACTGGCACGCGACTGCCAAAGCCGCCTGCGATCCTTTCGGCAGCGACGTTTATCCGCGCTACAAGAAGTGGTGCGATGAGTATTTCTACCTCGAGCACCGCGACGAGACACGCGGCGTAGGCGGACTGTTCTTCGACGACCTGAATGCGCCGGGCTTCGAACGGAGTTTTGCGTTTCTGCAGTCGGTCGGGGAAGCATTTCTGCCAGCGTATCGTCCGATCGTTCGCAGGCGCAAAGACCATCGTTACGGTGACCGGCAACGGGAATTTCAGCTTTATCGGCGAGGCCGCTACGTCGAGTTCAATCTCATCTACGACCGCGGTACCGTCTTCGGGCTGCAGTCGGGCGGACGAACCGAATCGATCCTGATGTCGCTGCCGCCGCGCGCGCGCTGGGCATACAACTGGCAGCCGGAGCCCGGTTCGCCCGAGGCGAAGCTGTATACCGATTATCTGCGACCGCGCGACTGGCTTGCCGAGGGAACCCGGGCGAGCGCCTGATCGCGGTCCGTTCTTCCGTCAGGCCGGCTCGAGCACTGCGGTGATCCGGTATGGCGGCTGCTGTACTCTTGCGCAGCCGCGCGACGGAGCATAAGGTAAAACGACAATATTCCGCTACTTGTGCGGATTTTTTCAGCCCGAGTGTAAAAACTGCGCATCGCGCTGCCAAAGGCCGCGATCCAATACCCGACAAGCACGACTCGAGCCGCCGAGGATCACATGCGACTCCGACTGATCGCCATCGCCACCATTCTGTCCGCCGCCGCCGCCCCGGCAGCGGAGCATGCGACAGCGCTGCGTGACGCGGGCAGTCTCGGCGGGATACGGCTCGCGCATAGCGACGATCCGCAGGCACGTAAGTTGTACATCGTGCAGCTGACCGCACCATCGGTGGCGCACTTTCATGCCGCGAAACTTTCCCCCGGTTCAGGACCCGCGGCGATTGCCGCGGGCGCGCGCTTCGACAAGACCCGCGCCCACGTGCAGGCCTACGCCGCCAAGCTCGCCGCGGACCAGGATCGCATTCTTGCCCGCGCCGGCACGGACGTCGACGTCGTCTATCGCTACCAATACGGGTTGAACGGGTTTGCGGCGCACATGCATCCGGCCACTGCACACAAGGTTTCCGCAATGCCCGGCGTCGCGCACGTCTGGGAAGACGAGATCAGGCCGCTTGCGACCAATTTCAGCCTGGATTTCCTGAATCTGTTCGATGCCGAGAACGGGCTTCGCGGAGGCGCCGGACTGGACGGTGATGGCATCGTCATTGCCTTCATCGACAGCGGCGTTGCTCCGAAGCATCCCGCACTGAGGGACACCCGGGAGGCCGATCGGCCGCGTATCTGTCAGGGCAGCTGGGCGGAAAATTCGCTGTTGGGTCGCTGGCTTTGTCGTCGTTTCGACAAACGCGCCGACGTGATTCTTTTCGAGGGCCCTGAAAACTGGAACGGCACGTGCCAGACGGGCGAACGCTTTGCCGCGTCGGACTGCAATAACAAGCTCATCGGCGCCCGCTGGTTCATCAACGGCGCCGAGAGTTCAGGGCCACTCGACGAAGGCGAGATCCGCTCGGCGCGCGACGTCGACGGTCATGGTACGCATACGGCCACGATCGCCGCCGGAAATCGCGTCAAGGCATCGATTTTCGGCACGTTTCTGGGCCGCGTTCAGGGGATTGCGCCGCGCGCCCGGATTGCCGTCTACAAGGCTTGCTGGTTGCGCCCCGGCGATACGCGGGCAAGCTGCAATACGTCGGATTTGGCCAACGCAATCGATGCGGCCGTCGCCGACGGTGTCGACATCATCAACTATTCGGTTGGCAGTTCTCTGCGCGAATTGATTGCGCCCGATGACGTCGCGCTTATGGCGGCCGCGAAAGCCGGCGTGTTCACAGTGGTTGCGGCCGGCAACGACGGGCCCAACCTCGGCACGATCGGCTCTCCGGCCGGAGGACCATGGCTGATCACGGCCGCAGCGTCGAGCCGCGACGGCGAAAATTCCGTCGAAGCACTGGAAGTGACCGCCCCGCCTGTCGTCGCGGGCAGGTACGCGGTTCGCGAGGCGAATTTCACGCCGCCGCTGGCAGACCGTGATCCGATCGAAGCCGATCTGGTACTCGCCGACGACGCCGACGATACGCTGGCCGGCGGAGCGCCGGGTACGACAATGGATGCCTGTGAGCCCCTGGTCAACGACTCGGACATGTCCGGCAACATTGCTTTCATCGAGCGCGGCGGATGCGAGTTCGATGTCAAGATTGCCAACGCCGAAGACGCCGGCGCCGTCGCCGCTGTCGTGTTCAACATTGCCGGCGACCCGATCGTTATGAACGGCGCGCCTGGCCTCTCCGACATTCCCGCGCTGATGATCGGTCAGGCGGACGGAAACCTGATCGTCGCGGAACTGGATGCCGGCAGTTCGGTCACCGTGACGCTCGACAAGGGTCTGCTGCTGACGACGCCTGATGACGGAAACGTCATGGGCGGCTTCTCTGCCCGCGGGCCAGGTCCGGCGCCGGATGTGCTCAAGCCTGATGTTACGGCTCCGGGCATCAACATCCTCGCCGGATTCACGCCGGACGCGGCCAACACGATGATGGGCGAGAATTTCGCCTACCTGTCCGGTACATCGATGTCGACGCCGCACGTCGCCGGTGTCGCGGCCCTGCTGAAACAGGCGCACCCGGAATGGAGCCCCGCAGCATTGAAGTCGGCACTCATGACGACGGCGCGGCAGACCGTAACGGGCACCGACGGACAAACGCCGGCCATACCGTTCGACTTTGGTGCGGGCCACATCGTACCGAACGACGCGCTCGATCCCGGTTTGGTCTACGACACCTCGAACGACGAGTTCGACGCGTTTGCCTGCGGCATCGCATCGCCCGCGGTCGATTCAGCTACCTGTGACCGGCTGCAAACGGAAGGGCGATCATTCATCGCAGCAGATCTCAATCAGCCGTCGATTGGCGTCAGCCGGCTTGCCAGTGAGCGAGTCGTTCGCCGTACCGTCACGAATGTTGGCGACGCAGCCGAATCGTACACGGCGACGGTAATCGCGCCCGCCGGCATTTCGGTCGATGTGGATCCTGCGGCAATCACGCTCGCACCGGGCGAGTCTGTCACGTACGACGTGACCCTGACCTACGCGTCCGGGCCTCTGGATCTGTGGCGTTTCGGTGCGCTGGCCTGGGAAGGCGACCGGCGTTCCGTCTACAGCACGCTTGCTGTGCGGCCGGTCTCGGTCACCGCGCCGACGGAAATTACCGCGATCGGCGCCAACGGAAACGGCTCATTCCCGGTGCAATTCGGTTACACGGGCAGCTACACACCTCGCGTCCACGGACTGCGCCTGCCGCTTGTCATCAACGGTTTCGTCGACGATGATCCGACGAAGACATTCTCGTTCCGCACCGTAAACGGAGTCACGGCGCACCTGATCGACGTGCCCGCAGATCAGCTGTACCTGCGCTTTGCCCTGTTCGATGCACTGACGGACGGGAATGACGATCTCGACATGTTCGTTTATTTCTGCCCCGACAACATTAACTGCAACAAGATCGGCGAAAGTGGCAGCGATACGTCGGAGGAGGAATTCAATGTGCTGACGCCTACAGCCGGTCGCTATGCCGTGCTGATCCATGGCTTCGAAACGGATAATGTTGCGGGCGGTCCCGGTGCCAACTATACGTTGCTCGGGTGGTCCTTCGGCCGCATCGACGACCAGGGCAACATGACGGTGAGCGGCCCGTCGTCCGTCACGGCCGGAACGACGGAGAACATCGATTTTACCTGGACCGGCCTGGCCGCGAACACGATCTACCTGGGCGGCATCTCACACAACACGCCACAGGGATTGTCCGCATTGACGGTCATACGCATCGGTAACTGAGCGCACTGACCCGGATGCCGCTACACCTTCAATCGAACTCCGACTGGCCCGGGGTTCAGCAATTCGACCGCGCCAGATGCCGCTAGGCAATCCAGCCTTTGTTTTTCGCACTCCGCGAATACCACAAGAGCAGGACACCGATTACCAGCACAACAGCAGGAATCACGACACCGCCTGACCCGAACACGTCGATGCCGTCCGCCAGCACGAACGCATGCAGGTCCTGCACGACGATCCCGGCAAGCGAGATCGCGAATGCCGGCACGGCCCATGCCTTGCGGAGCAGCAGGAGCAGGCCTCCGACCACGCCTGCCGTCACGGCAATCGCATACGCAGCGGTCGCCCACGCAGGAATCGATGTGAAAAAGGCCTGTTGTTCGGGGGTAAATCCTTCCAACGCCTCGGGGGTCATCGTGACCTGACTGTAATAGGTCATGACCCCGATGAGATTCCATACCAGCGCGGTAGCAGCGACTACCCAAAACGAGGTCGGCGGCTTGCCGTTCAGTTCATCCGACATTGCAAATCCCTCATTGTTGACGTTATTCGCGGGACGGCCCCGATGATCCACTCCGGGACGCGAAATTGCAAGTTCGCTGCCGCGCACTCCAGACGCTACTGTCTTGTTTTATAGACGTTTTTTCTTTGCTAGGGCCGCGCACGCCCGGTAGCGAAAACAGTCGACGAGATGGTCATTGACGAGCCCCGTCGCCTGCATGTGCGCGTACACGATCGTGCTGCCCACGAAGCGAAAGCCGCGCTGCTTCAGGTCCTTGCTCAGCGCATCCGACGCCGGCGAAGTTGCCGGTATCTCGCCGTCGTTTCGCCACCGGTTCTGTACCGGCTTGCCGTCGACAAAACGCCATATGTAATCGCTGAAACTTCCGAATTCTTCCTGCACGGCAAGAAATGCCCTGGCGTTCGTCACTGTTGATTCCACCTTCAGGCGATTCCTGACGATCGATGGGTCCCGAAGCAGCTTCTCGATGCGCTTGCTCGTGAATCGTGCGACCTTTTGCGGGTCGAAATCGGCGAATGCCTTGCGATAACCGGCCCGCTTGTTGAGTATTGTCGACCAACTCAGTCCGGCCTGTGCGCCTTCGAGTATCAGAAATTCGAACTGAATCCGGTCGTCGAAAACCGGCACGCCCCACTCCGTGTCGTGGTACTCGACGTAATTGAGCGACACGCCTTCCGCCCATGTACAGCGTTTGATCGATCGTCCCATTGTCTGCTTCTTCGGCGCCATGTTCTTCAAAGTAGCAGGATTTCCGTCATTGGGTTGCCACCGTTTCCGGGCAGTTCGTCGAATTTACAGCGCATGCTGGCGCCACGGCGTGTGGCATCGCGAACAATGCACGGACGGTTCACGGCCGGATGTTGCTGCCAGCGTAGCGTCCGCGGCCGCGATGTTGGTCGTCGGCAATAAAGCGCAGCGAGCCATTGCGACGATCAATGGGCCGGTCGCAGGCACCGAATCCGGATTCGCGGCTGGAAGCCGCTCCCACGATGGATGAGGGACGTTGCTGACGCCGCAATGAACAAAGCCCGCGCCAAAGGCGCGGGCTTTGTGCCCAGCGGTATTAACGGGTGGGCTTAAACCGAACCGCCGCAGGAACCCTCGCCGCATTTACCCTCGGCGTCCTTGTCACCGCCGCAGCTTCCTTCGCCTTTCTTGTCACCGCCGCAGCTGCCTTCGCCGCAGGTGCCTTCGGGGTCCTTTTCACCGCCGCAGCTGCCTTCGCCACAGGTGCCTTCGCCTTTCTTGTCGCCGCCGCAGCTGCCTTCGCCACAGGTGCCCTCACCTTTCTTGTCGCCACCGCAGGTGCCTTCGCCTGCACCCAGCATGTAGCCCGCGCTCAATGTGGAAATACGGAACGGGCTGTCCAGGGTATCGGCGGTGGCAATTTCGGCAACCGCAAATGACCCGGCCAGTGCCGCGCCTACCGCCAGCGCTACCGGTTTCGCTACTCGTTTCTCTGACATCACATCTCTCCTACAACGGTTGTTGTCTGCCCAAGCACGGGCATCGTTATTCAGTACGCGGGCCTCAAATGTCCCACGTTACCGAGTCCACTACACTGTTTTTAATCAATTCGAGCGTCTCGTCGCGCTCACCGATGATGGCGACGCTGCCGCTGCCGACCGGCAAAATGTAGCCGTCTATGTGATCGCCGTTCAGCGGAATGGTCTCGCTGACCATCTCTTCGGGCATCAGCAACACCGTGACCGGACCCCGCCTGCCCTGAATTACGAGATGCGGTATCTTCTTGCCGTTGATCACACAGGTTTGCGCATACGTGATCAGGCCTGCGGAATGGTCCAGCGTCGCAACGTTGGCCGGAACAACGGATTGCAGGCGCCGGTCGCTGACCGGCCTGTTTGCAACGCGCAGCGCATACGGTTCGTGATCCATGTGCGCAAGAATCTCGTCGGCAAGCGATTCGTACTCGATGCCGCCCGCAAACATCCGGATCCCGATCACGGCAGCAACAAGAACGCTCGCCGCCATGGCAAACCAGGCAGGCCGGCTCGTGCGCCTTCGTGTGGGCATAGCCACAACGCGGGAGGAATCCCGTACCGGCAATTCGAATATGCTGACCTCGGGCACGGCGATCTCGAGCGCTTGCTCTATCTTGCGATCGAGCGCCATGATTTCCGCGCGAAATTCGCGGCAGTCGGTACACTGCGACACGTGGTCCGCGTCCTCAAACGACGGATCCGCACTGATCGCTTCTCTGTAGTCTTCGCAGTTCACTCTCTATCCCGGCGCCAACCTCACGCCTTAAGCTCCATGCTCTCCTTGAGCTTCAGCCGCGCACGATGCAGGCGTGTCAGCACTGCACCCTGCTTCAGGCCCATATGATCGGCGATCTCCTGGGTCGAAAAGCCCATCAGGACCTGCAGCACCAGCGGTTCCCGATAATCGTCGTCAAGACCGTATATCGCCTTGCGCAGATCATCGACCTCGTCGTCGGCCGGCTCCGCCAGCATTGCCGCCTGCGCAGCGCTGAGATCGTCTACATCGACCGTGTCCAGACGCTTACGCTCGAAGTAGCGAGCATTCTCGCGGCGGACGATCGTCAGCAACCACTGCTTGGCAGCGCCATCCTCGCGCAGCGAGTCCAGCGACTTCCAGGCTCGGAGCAGCGCTTCCTGACACACATCCTCGGCGATCTCCCGATTCCGGGAAAGCCACGCCGCATAGCGAAACATGTCCGGATAAAACCCGCTCACGAGTCTGTCGAAACGCCGTCTCCGCCCGCTTTCCGCGCTGCTACTGTCCATTCGAGTTGACCCGCACCTTTTTGGATTTATTACCGGTTCGGCGGAAAACTGTGATCGAGACGTGGAAACCCTACCTAAATACAGGGAAAATCGGAATTTCTGGCCCCTGACCCCCCGGACTATGAGTACACCGCACCCCGGACAGTTCCCGGCAATTCGACTGCGGCGCAGCCGCCGCACGCCGGCCCTCAGACGCCTCGTAGCCGAGACGGGGCTCACGCCCGCGGACCTCATTTATCCGGCGTTTGTCCTCGAAGGCAGCGGCCGCGCGGAGCCCGTCGAGTCGATGCCCGGCATCCGGCGCCTCAGTATCGATGAGCTCAAGCGCGAGCTCGCGGAGGCCGTCCCTCTCGGTATTCCGGCCGTCGCCCTGTTCCCGGTGATCGATCCCGGCGAGAAAACGCCCGACGGCGCTGCCTCTGCGAATCCCGACGGCCTGGCGCAGCGCGCCGTCCGTGCACTTAAGGCGGAGCATCCGGATCTGCTTGTCATCACCGACGTGGCGCTCGATCCGTATACGACGCACGGTCAGGACGGAATCATTGATGCCGATGGCTACGTGATGAACGACGAGACCGTCGCGATGTTGGTGCGGCAGGCGGTTTCGCATGCCCAAGCGGGTGCCGATATCGTCGCGCCGTCCGACATGATGGACGGACGTATTGGCGCCATCCGCAATAAACTCGAGGCAGTAGGGCATCCGAACACGATGATCCTGGCTTACGCCGCCAAGTACGCATCCTGTTTCTATGGGCCGTTTCGCGACGCGGTGGGTTCGGCCGAAAATCTCGCGGGCGGCGACAAATCCACCTATCAGATGGCACCCGCGAACAGCGACGAGGCGCTTCGCGAAGTCGCCCTAGATATTGCTGAAGGCGCAGACCTCGTCATGGTGAAACCGGCGCTGCCGTATCTCGACGTTATCCGCAGGGTGAAAGATACCTATCACGTACCAACGTTCGCGTACCAGGTGAGCGGCGAGTACTCGATGCTGAAAGCGGCGGCCGAGCGAGGCTGGCTCGACGAACGCTCCGCGGTCCTCGAGTCCCTGCTTTCGATCAAGCGGGCCGGCGCCAATGCGATACTCTCGTACTATGCGGTCGATGCGGCTCGCTGGCTCACAGACTAGACGCCCATTGGCATTTTCGCGTCATGAATCTCCAGGTTGCGGCATGCAGGAGGATATGATGTCGGCGAATGCTGTCCATGTTCAGACGCACGGAAGGAGGCTGTGTCATGACGGATGAGGCACACAGGATCGATCGCTACGGTGTCATCGGCTATCCGGTCTCACACAGTCGCTCCCCCATGATTCACAGACTGTTCGCCAAGCAAACCGGCGAGAATCTGGAGTATGACCTCCTGCCCGTCCGACCCGACAAGCTCGATTCGGCCATTCGCCGGTTTCACCGCGGCGGCGGCAAGGGGCTCAACGTTACGGTGCCCCACAAGAGTGAGGTCGTACGGCTCGTCGATCAGCTGAGCGATCGAGCCCGAACGGCAGGCGCCGTGAACACGCTCGCATTCGGAAACGGAGAAATTACCGGGGACAACACGGACGGCATCGGTCTGTTGCGGGACCTCGCAGTCAATTTGCTGTTGAACATCGAGGATTCTCGCATCCTGATCCTCGGCGCCGGCGGATCGACGCGCGGGATTATCGGCCCGCTGCTGGAAATGCAGCCCGAGTCGATTACGATTGCAAACCGCACACTCGGCAAGGCAGAAGCGCTCCGGGACCATTTTGCGAAACTCGGGCCGGTCATGGCGTGCAAGCTCGAAAGCGTACCGACCACCCGTCCCTACGATTTCGTCATCAATGCGACGTCGGCAGGAGTGCGGGGCGAGACACCACCGTATCCTGAAGCCGCGATCTCGGAGGACACGTTTTGTTACGACCTGTCCTATGGCCTCGAAGCGACGCCGTTCAGCCGCTGGGCAAAAGAGCACGGAGCGGCCCGATCGGTCATGGGCTGGGGCATGCTCGTCGAACAGGCTGCCGAGTCCTTCCACATCTGGCGCGGTGTGCGGCCGGAAACGAAGCCCGTGCTCGACCGCATGAAGATCAACGCATAGTGACGAGTTCTTCGGCGCTCGTCGGGTGAATCGCAACGGTATCGTCGAAATCGGATTTGGTTGCGCCCATGCGAATCGCGACCGCGAATCCCTGCAGCATCTCATCGGCACCATCGCCGATGATGTGGCAGCCTACGATGCGCTCATCAGCGCCCGCCGTGATGAGCTTCATCACTGAACGCTGTTTCTTCTCGCCGAGGGCGTAATACATCGCGGTGAAGCCGGATGTATAAACCTTGACGTCATCGCCGAAGTTCGCGCGAGCCTGCTCCTCTGTCATCCCGATGGTGCCCATCGGCGGATGGCTGAAAATAACGGTCGGTATCAGCTCGTAGTCGAGATGCCGATCCTCCATGCCGCCATACAGCCGGTCCGCGAGCCGCCGGCCTGCCGCAATTGCGACGGGAGTCAGCGCCGGACAGCCCGTTACGTCACCGAGTCCGAAGATATGATCGACGTTGGTCGTCTGATATTTGTCGACCGTGACAAAGCCTCTCGCGTCCGTCTCGACGCCGGCATTCTCGAGCCCCAGGCCGTCGGTGTTCGGGCGCCGGCCGACGGCCCAAAGGATGCAATCTGCCGGACCGAAGCTGCGGCCATCGACGGACGTAATGACAAGCCCGCCTTCCTGTTTATCGACACGCTCGGGAATGAAGCCCGTTGCTATCGTGATGCCGTCCGCGCGCATGGCGGCCATTACCTCCTTGCCGAGCATTGCATCAAAGCTACGCACCACGCTTTCCTTGCGAATCAAAAGGCAAGTCTCGCTACCCAGCGCATTGAAGACGCCGGCGAGCTCTACGGCGACGTAACCGCTGCCTGCAACCAGGACACGACCGGGCCGCTCCTCCAGCTCGAAGAAATCGTCAGACGTGATGCCCTGGTCGGAATTGGGAAGATCCGGCACGATCGGGCGTCCGCCGGTTGCGATGACCACTCGCTGCGCCGTGAATCTCCGGCCAGCGACGTCGATCGAATGCGGATCGGCAAATGTTGCGGTGCCGCGGATGATGCGGACATTCGAATTCTCGAGGTTGCGCTGGTAAATGCCGTTCAGCCGGGAAATGTACGCGTCGCGTCTGGACTTCAGCATCGACCAGTCGTGCCTGTTGACGTCAACGTCGAAACCGTAGTCAGGAGCGTGATGAAAATGATGCGCATGGCTCGCCGTGTACCACATAACCTTCTTCGGAACACAGCCGACGTTGACACAGGTGCCCCCGAGCGGCCCGTAGTCAATGACCGCTGCCCGTGCTCCATATTCGGCAGCGCGTCGCGCATGCGCAATACCGCCGCTGCCACCGCCAATTACTATCAGGTCGAACTTCTCGCTCACTGCATATCCTTCAGGTCCAATTCACGGAAGCCGGCTTCTGTAGCGACGTCGGCCCTCACCACGATGCGCAGATCGGCTGTGGTAACATCCGGCGCCGGCTGAAGCTATCACGGGTAATCATGACCGAATCTCGTCTCGACACCTCATCACTGCCTCGGTTCGCCGAGCTGTCCCCCGATCAGGTCGTTCCCGTCGTGTCCGAGCTTATCGCAGCGCAACGCGAAAGGCTCCAACACCTGCTCGATGAAGTCGATGAACCGGACTTCCAATCCGTCATTGCACCGCTGGAAGAAATGGATCACGAGCTTTCGCGTGTGTGGTCGCCGGTGCGCCACCTCCAGGGCGTGCTCGGGTCGAATAGCTGGCGCAGCGCTTATGACAAGGCACTGCCGCTGCTAACGGAGTACGGCACCGAGCTTGCGCAGAACGCGCGCCTGCAGCAGGCCTACGCTGAGGTCAAGGCGCGCCTGGGTACGGGTGCCGATCCTGCACAGGCAAGCCTTGTAGATCATGCCCTGCGCGACTTTCACCTCGCCGGCGTGGACCTGCCGGCGGACCGGAAGGACCGCTTCAAAGCCATCATGCAAGAACTCGCCGCGACCCAGGCGCGTTTCGAGCACAATATTCAGGACGCATCCGACGCCTGGTCTCTGCGTATCGAGGACCCGGATGAACTTGCCGGCCTGCCGCAACAGGTCGTCGATCGCGCCGCGAATGAAGCCAGGCAGCGTGGCCGTGACGGATGGCTGTTGACGCTGGACTACCCGACCTACGATGCCGTCATGACCCATGCGGACAACCGGCGGCTGCGCGAAGCTCTGTACCGGGCCTGGGTTACGCGCGCGTCCGACCAGGACAGCGATCCGCAGTGGGACAACAGTGACAACATCGAAAGGATCCTGGCGCTTCGCCATGAGGCCGCACTTCTCGTCGGCTTCGACAACTATGCGCAGTACTCGCTTGCATCAAAGATGGCCGATTCGGAAGAGGAGGTTATCGGCTTCCTGCGCGAACTCGCAGCACGCACCCGAAGCACTGCCAAAGCTCAGCTGGCAGAGCTCTCCGAATTTTCGGGCCAGATGCTGGAAGCCTGGGACCTCAATTATTGGCTCGAAAAATTCAAGCAGGCAAAATTTTCGCTGTCGCAGGAAACCCTCCGGCAGTATTTCCCCGTGCGCACTGTGTTGCCGGGATTGTTCCATCTTGCCGAGCGTTTGTACGGCATCTCGCTCGTGGACACTGCCCGCGTACCTGTCTGGCACGATGACGTCCGGTTTTTTGCCGTTCATGACGAAAACGACACGCCGATCGGCGGGTTTTACACGGACCTCTTTGCCCGAACCGGCAAACGCACGGGGGCTTGGGTCGACGAGTGCATCAATCGCAAGAACCTGAATGGTTCGACGACGCTGCCGATCGGCTACCTCGTTTGCAATTTTTCACCGCCCGATGCCCGCGATAATTCGCTCTTGACCCATCACGACGTCGTCACGCTGTTTCACGAGTTCGGTCACATGCTGCATCACCTGCTGACGCGCATCGATTATCCGAGCATTGCGGGCATTAACGGTGTGCCCTGGGACGCCGTCGAGTTGCCAAGTCAGTTCATGGAAAACTTCGCGTGGAACTACGACGTGCTGAAGCGCTGTACGGCGCACATCGACACCGGCGATCCGCTGCCCGAAGCGTATTTCCGGCGCCTCGAGGATAGCCGACACGCCGGCGCAGCGCTTGCGATGATGCGGCAGCTCGAGTTCGCACTGTTCGATTTCCGGCTGCACGCGGAATACGATCCGCAGGCCGGTTCGCGCGCTTTGGAAATGCTGTCCGAAGTCCGCGACGAGATTGCACTCGTCAGCCACCCGCACTACAACCGTTTGCCGCACGGTTTCTCGCACATTTTTGCCGGCGGTTACGCCGCGGGCTACTACAGTTACAAATGGGCCGAAGTCCTGGCTGCAGACGCGTTCGCGGCGTTCGAGGAGGCGGGTATTTTCGATCGCCAGATGGCGCATCGCTTTCGCACAGAAATTCTCGAAGTTGGCGGCAGTCGCGACATACTCGATGCCTATATCGCATTTCGCGGCCGGAAGCCCCTGATCGACGCACTGTTGCGCCAAAGCGGCATCGACTCGAAATGAAAATCGCCACGTGGAACGTCAATTCGCTCAAGGTTCGCCGCGACCAAGTCCTGGAGTGGCTCGACGCGCAGCAGCCCGACGTGCTGGTCCTGCAGGAAATCAAGCAGGTCACCGAGGCATTTCCGGGGGACGACTTCGAAAAAGCAGGCTACAGAGCCATTGCCAGCGGCCAGAAAACCTACAACGGTGTTGCAACGATCAGCCGCAGCGAGCCGCTCGACCCACTCACGGACTTTCCCGGCTTCGACGATCCGCAGCGGCGAATTCTTGCAACGACGATCGACGGCGTCCGCGTCATCAATCTCTATGTGCCGAACGGTTCCGAGGTCGGATCGGAAAAGTATGCGTACAAGCTCGCATGGCTCGCTGCACTTCGCGACTACCTCGAGCGCGAACTTGCCGAAAACGAGAAGCTCGTGGTGCTGGGTGACTTCAATATCGCGCCTGCCGACGCCGACGTTTACGACCCGGAGAAATGGGGCGACGCAATACTCTGCAGCCCGAAGGAGCGGGCCGCGCTCAAGGAGGTTCTCACACTGGGCCTGACCGATGTATTTCGCAACTTCGATCAGCCGGAGCAGACGTTCAGCTGGTGGGACTACAGAACGGCCGCGTTCCGGCGTAACGCCGGACTCAGGATCGATCTCATCCTGACAAGCCCGATACTGACCGAAAAGTGCACCGCGAGCTATGTCGACATCGAGCCCCGCACCTGGGAGCGCCCGTCGGACCATACGCCCGTCGTCGCCGAATTCGACCTGTAGTGTGCTCTACGTCGCAGTTTTGCCTGTGACAGGCTGCCACCTTTACGGATGCCCGACACCTCACCGCGGTGTATCATGAGGGATCAATTTAGCAGCCGGTAAACGCCGTTGACTGAATTCCAGCGCAGTGATGCTCTGGGTCCGCCGGCGCAAAGCAATAAGAAAAACAGCATTGTGTCCCAGGATCGCCGCAACGATTACGACGTGACGAATACCGTGCAGGTCAGCAATCCTGCCGCGGTCCGTAACGCCGTGCACGATCTGTTTGCAGGCGCGTTTCCAGGCGCGCCGTTTGACAAGCTTTGGCTCGCCTACTACGACTTCGAACGCCTGTTCACCGGACGCTACCCGGGTTACAAAGGCTGCGATACCACCTACCACGACATGCAGCATACGCTCGACATGTCATTGGCACTGGCGCGCCTGATCGCCGGCTATGAGCAAAGCGTCGAAATTGCCGAGCGTCTCGGTCCGGAACGCGCACAGATGGCGATCATTACCGGTCTGTTTCACGACGCCGGCTATATTCGCCACGAAGAACGCGATCAGGATTTTACGAACGGCGCCGAATTCACGCTCTACCATGTGTCCCGAAGCGCCGATTTTCTGCGCCGCTATTTACCGGAGCTAGGGCTCGCAAAAGACGTGGCGGTCAGCAGCATGATCGTGCACTTTACCGGCTACGAGCTCGACCTGGACCGCATCGAGCTCGACGATCCGCGTGACATCATATGCGGCCATTTGCTCGGTACCGCGGACCTGATAGCCCAGATGGCCGATCGTTGTTACCTGGAAAAATGCCGCGATCGGCTGTACAACGAGTTCGTCGTCGGAGGCGTCGCTGTCGAAAACGCCAAGCCCGGAGAGTACGTCGTCCGCTACGAATCCGGTCTCGACCTGCTCAAAAAAACGCCCACGTTCTACCAGGAAGTGATGCGCGATCGGCTGAATAAGAAGTTCAATCGGGCGCACCGGTATATTGAAGTTCTTTATGACGGTCGGAACCCCTATATCGAGGCGATACGCAATAACCTGGAACATTTGCTGCGCATCATCCAGACAAATGACTGGTCGAAGCTGCGCCGCAGGCCGCCGTATTTTCTCGGCATCGTCAACGCTGTCGCAGAGCTCGAGCAGCTGGTCAGCAAGGAGCTGTCGGATTTGCGAGGCAAGGTTGTCGGCGCGCGTGAAGACCTGTTGATGCCGGTCTGAGCGCGGCAGCCCGGCAAACTCAGGAATTCCCGGCTCGGCGTCGAGCGTCTTTTTCGGATTCGTATTTGCGCAGGCCGAGGTACTGTGCCCGCGTCAGTCGGCGCTTGGCGTAAAAGGCGGCAATCGCAGCGCCGGACAGCGCGTAGATCGCATCGGCTCCGGACACGACCTCGGAAAAATACACGGGCCAGGTCATCGACGTGACGGCACGCAGTATCCGAATCGTCCCGGTCCCGAACTCCTCCGCCGTGAACGCTGCGGAGACGAGGACATTGCCGAACAGTGCGCCGATGACCGTTGCGGCGGCGGCGAGCAACGGAAACCGCCAGTCGAGACCGTGTCCTGCCCGCCGCACGACGAGGCCTATCACCAAACCCAGCGCAACCGTCAGCCAGGGGAATACACGTCCGAGCGCGGTCGACAGCATTGCCCACAGAAGGCTGAACAGGATGATCGCCAAAACGCTCGCAATAAGCGCCTTGCGAAACGACTGGGCGCCCGCGAGGCGCGCACCATCGGCGGCGGTGGCCACCGTCTTCTTGGCCGGCGTATGTTTCTTGCGCAGCCTCAGGATCTGCGGATCGGTTTCGTCGCTCACGGACTCGTCGCTTTTGAAGTCTGCCTGCACGCGCGCTGTGCTCACCGAAACGATACCTAACGCAGCTTTCGGGGACCAGTGACGTGCGACGCGGCCGCAACTGCGCCTCGCGACATGCCCGGCGATGAATTATTCTGCCCCGGTGGCCGATTCGGGCCATGAGGGATCAGCATGGAACAGGCAAAGATCGATTGGCCGAGCTTCGGAATCTGCGTTGCGATAATCCTGATCGTCTGCATACCCCTTGCCGCGTCGCCGGATACGGCGGGCGCCGCACTCCAGCAAGCCTACGACTTCATTGCGAGCGAATTCGGCATCGTCTATCTCATTGCGGGAGTCGCAACGATTGCTTTTCTGCTCTGGCTGGGCCTCTCGCGCCACGGGACCGTTCGGCTCGGGGAGCCCGATGAGACGCCGGAATTCAGCAATATCAGCTGGATCGCAATGCTGTTCTGCGCGGGCGTCGGTGCCGGTCTCATGTACTGGTGCGTCATCGAGTGGGCGTACTACTTCGATGCGCCGCCGTTTGGCGTCGAGCCGCGTAGCGCGGCGGCCTCGGAGTGGGCATCTACGTATGGCCTGTTTCACTGGGGATTTTCCGCCTGGGCCTTCTACTGCCTGCCGACGGTTGCGATTGCTTATCCCTATTACCGCCGCAAGCTGGACGTGCTTCGCTTCAGCCTGAGCTGTCACTGGTTTCTCGCGGGGCGGGAGCACGGCGTGCTCGCACGGGCAATCGATTTCCTGTTCATGATCGCGATTATCGGCGGTGCGGCATCCTCGCTCGGATTTTCGACGCCGATGATTGCTGCCTGCATTGCCTGGCTTTTGGGCATCGAAGCCAGTTTCGGCCTCGAGGTCGGCGTTGTCGTGCTGTGCGTTTTTCTTTTCGCAGGCAGTGTTTGGCTGGGTCTCAACAGGGGCATCAAGCGCCTGAGTGACCTGAATCTGGGTTTGGCATTCGCACTGCTGCTGTTCATTCTGTTCGCGGGCCCGACGGTATTCCTGCTCAAGACGAGCCTGAACGGTGTCGGCATGTTGCTGCAGAACTTCCTGCGCATGAATTTCTGGACCGACCCGTTCAGCGAATCACGTTTCGTCGAAGACTGGACCGTCTTTTATTGGGCCTGGTGGATCGCGTTTGCACCGTACGTGGGCATGTTCATTACCCGCATCTCGCGCGGCCGTACGCTGCGCCAGCTCATATTCGGCATGCTCGTCTTCGGTTCCTTCG